>PWMP01000084.1 GCA_003558145.1 Elusimicrobiota bacterium | reverse complement strand
TAATGCGGGAAAACTTCCCGCACACGGTGGTCTCGGCTACATAGTTGACGGCGCAAAACCCGTTACCGCCTTTTATAAAGGGGATTTTATTGTTACCAGGGGTCCCTACGATCTGACATTGACATACGGAAGAAACGTTTGGGGACCGGAAGAACTTGACTGGCACAGGACATTCGGTGTAACCCTGGACCATATGTTCAGGGTAGGCTTTGAAAGACTCATAGGCGACAATGCACTGGTAGGTGCCAAATATACCGCAGTGAGGGAAGAGGATATGGATTATAACTTCCCCGAATTCGGTTCTTTTGATGAGATTATGGTATATGCGGGTCTAAGGTTTTCAAGTCTGATAAGGCTTGATTAATGGAGGTCATAATGAAAAAAGTTAAATATTTACTTGTTTTAATGGTATTTGTATCGTTCTTTTACGGGTGCAGCGATGAAAACCCCTACAATTTTTTTGTAGACCCGTTAAGCGACGGAGCGCTGGACTCAGACGGCAACTGGCAAGAATGGGTGCTTTACCACAATGAACTGAGAACCGGCGGCGGTATGATGTTTTATGCCTCTCCCGAGGGAACGAAAGGCTATGACGTCCAGAAAATTAATTTTTACTCTACAAGCAATCCCCGCACCGGCAGACACTGCATAAAATACACCTGGACCGGCGAAGAAGTATATGCTTATGAAGATGAGGTCTGGCAGAACGACTGGGCAGGATTCGGACTGATAGTAGGCGAAGACTGGGAAGAATACGACGATGTTACAGTTGATTTGTCGGAATCCGGGTATACTAAGATAGAACTCTATGCGCGGGGCTCGGGTACTGCAAGATTTGAGAGTCCCGATGGTAAGTGGGACTCAACTGCGCCTAACGATACTACGGGAGACATAGATCTGACCAACACATGGAAAAAACATACGATGAATTTCACACCCGGCAAGAATGTGAAACATTACCTCTCTATAATACTTAAGTCTTCCGGGGGGGAGAGCGTTACACTGTATGTGGACGACATAAGGTATAAATAAAAAAGGAGACCGGAATGATGTTAAAAATAAAGTTTGCGATACTGGTTGTTTTCCTTCTGGCTGGCTCGGAAATTCTTCTTGCCCAGGAGTTCAGATTTGGCGATGAGACCCCTACGAATGCGGCTGTAAGGTCAGCGATACTTCCCGGATGGGGACAGTTTTTCAACCAACAACCTATCAAAGGTTATATTACGGGCGGAGCAGTAGCCGGACTTGTAACCGCTTCAATCCTTATGTATTCAAAAGCGGAAAGCACCTACTCTGACTATGAGAAAAAAGGTTCAAAAGACGATGACCTTTATGATGATTACAAGTCCGAGGTAAGAACTACGAATATACTTGTAGCCATTACGGCTGCCGCCTGGATTTACAATATAGTGGATGCGTACGTTTTTTCCCCGTACGGGGACACGGATGCAGTTAAGAAGATAGAAAATAACCGTAATCTGAATATAAGCGCAAGCGCGCAGGAAGTGGAAATAAATTATGTCTGTCTCAGGTTCTGATGAAAGGCGGTTTATTTCTGCAGGAGGTACTTTTATGAAAACAAGAAGTTTAATATTTACAGCCGCAGCCGTGCTGCTGGTTTTAACCTGCCTGGGATGCGAAACAAAAGATAAGATTTCGGCTACTACTCTGTCTATTTCCATATCACCGTCGGGCGCTACGGTCCAGCCGGGACAGACCGAGGATTTCACTGTTTCCGGATTCAGTAAAGGAAGTGATGTTACGAAAATGTTGGATCCAAGGTGGGCGATATGTTCCAAACTGCAGGATACGGGTTCTTCGCTGAATAAAAGATCGGGAACATCGGTCACGTTTACTGCAGGCGATACCCACGGTTCCGGGACCCTGCGGGTGGAGGACGGCAAGGTTTATGATGAAGTCACCGTTACTGTAGGAGATGATGGCAACGGAAACGGTGATCCATTAACCGGGGAGATTGTGTTGTATGACGATGACGGAGGTATTATTGACGATGTAAATGCGGAAGTACTTACATGGCAATGCGGTGATGGTTCTTTTGAAGGTGATTATGCTGATGCCACTGCTCCCGAAGGTAGTAAAAGTTTCCAAACGGTAAGTGGTGACTGGGCCGGCTGGGGTATTTTTTATATTGGTGGAGCAAGAGATTTTTCCAACTATGAAGACGGTAGACTGGTATTTTGGTTGAAAAGCGATATTACAGTAAAGGTTGAAGTTGAGGATGTTAGTGAGAGTAAAGGTACAAAAACAATTGCTTCAACAGGTGGAGAATGGCAGGAAATTACGATACCGGCAAGCGATTTAAGTGCAGCGAACTTCTCGCAGATGTATGGGCCTTTCCTTGTTACTGCCGAAGCTGCTACCACCTTTTATGTTGATCACGTAAGATGGTTTGATGAGTGACGCTGTTTGGATTTTCTTTCGGTAAAACAGAATAAAATTGTTGACCTTTCAGGGAATGAGATAATTTTGAAGGGGATAAACCTGGGCGGGTGGCTGATGATGGAGGGCTATATTCTCGGGGGGAGGAATATTCCCGAATATAAATTCAAGGAAAAGTTTGAACAGAAAAACTGCGCCGACTCACTTGAAGAATTTGAAAAGCTGTTCCGTGATAATTTTATTAAATGGGAAGACCTGGTAAATATAAGCAGGCTTGGATTTAACTGCGTCAGGGTCCCCGTCCATTACAGTATCGTAGAAAAAGACAACCTGGGATACATTGACAGCCTTCTTGACTGGTGCTCTCTCACGGGTCTTTACTGCATACTGGATCTGCATGCCGTGCCGGGTTCTCAGAACGGGCAGTGGCATTCGGACGGTAAGGACGAGGACCCGCGTTTCTGGGGAAACAGGAAGTTCATTGAAAGATATCTTAAAATATGGGATTGCCTTTCGTGCAGGTACAAAGACAGGGAGGAACTGGCCGCTTACAACATAATGAATGAGCCGGTTGTCAGGGAAGATGCCGAGGTCAGGATAGCTTCTGTGTATGAAGAGGTAACGCGGGTTATAAGGAAGAATGACGAGCGGCATATGATTATGGCCGAGGGCAATTTCTGGTCAACGGACCTGGAGGTGCTTGGCGCGCCTGAAGATGAAAATACTTTTTACAGTTTTCATCTTTATGATCCTATGAATTTTACATATAACCTTAACAGGGATCTGAAATATCCGGGGGAGATAGACGGAGAAATATGGGATAAGAATAAACTTCGTAAAAGGCTGAAATATTTCAAAGATGTTCAGGAGCGGTGGGATGTTCCGCTTCTTGCCGGAGAATTTGGAGTTAACGCCTCCTGCGGGTGCAGGGGAGAGTACAAGTGGGTGGAGGATGTCTTAGATTTATTTGATGAATTCTCCTTTCACTGGACATACTGGACGTATAAAAGCGTGCCGATCTATGTTTTTCCGGACGGCCTTTATAAATATAATTTTAACCCTCCCTGGGTTTCGAGGGAAAGTTCCTGCAGCGGGTGGGAAAAATGGATACAGATTTGGAAAAAAGAAAAAGAAAATATAGTTAAATCCCTGGATACCTGTGAGTTTCGCGTTGATGAAAAGTTAAAACAAGCGCTTACAGAAAGGTTATGATTTTAAATGGTGCCGGAATGAGTAATAAAGGAAAGAGAAAAAAATGGCAGAAGTAAGATTGGATAATGTTACAAAGGTATATAAAGGGGATGTAGTGGGGTGCAGGGATATCAACCTGCATATCAGGGATAAGGAGTTCTGTGTGCTTGTGGGTCCTTCCGGTTGCGTTAAATCCACTACTCTAAGGATGATAGCCGGGCTCGAGGAAATAACAGCAGGGAAACTCCTTATTGACGGAAAAGTGGTGAATGATATTCCTCCCAAAGATAGAAACATAGCTATGGTTTTTCAAAACTACGCCCTCTACCCTCACATGAAGGTAAGCGATAATCTTGCCTTCGGACTGAAACTTAGAAAATTTCCCAAGGATGAAATAAAAGTGAGGGTATGCGAGGCGGGGCAGATACTCGGGATAGGCGATCTTCTGGACAGAAAGCCTAAGCAATTATCCGGTGGCCAGCGTCAGAGGGTAGCTTTGGGAAGGGCAATAGTAAGAAAACCGCAGGTTTTTCTCTTTGACGAGCCACTTTCAAATCTGGACGCTAAACTTAGAGTTCAGATGAGGCTTGAGATAAAGAAACTGCATTCAAAACTTCAGACTACTATGATATATGTTACGCATGACCAGACAGAAGCAATGACAATGGGGGACAGAATTGTAGTAATGAAAGACGGATTCATACACCAGGTTGACGACCCCATAAAGCTTTACAGCGAACCTAAAAACAGTTTTGTGGCGGGATTTATCGGATCTCCCTCTATGAACTTTCTGGATAGCACTGTTGACTCTAAAAACGGAGTATTCGCACTGCAGGGCGACGGGTTCAATATATCCCTTAAAAAGCCGGCATTCGGTTTTCTGAGCGACTATATAGGAAAGAAACTGAAGATGGGAATAAGGCCTGAAGACATTATTGACAGGCTGTATTCAAAAATATCGGAAACGGAAAACACGGTAAAAGCAACTGCCGTTACCGAAGAACCAATGGGAAGCGAAAATTTTATACATACTACGGTTGGAGAAAACAAGCTGGTAATGAAAACAAAAGGCTCCAACAGGGTATCAATGGGAGATCAGATGGAACTCATCTTCAAGCCCGACAAACTGCAATTCTTTAACGAAAAGACAGGGGAAAGAATTACCTGATAACTCCACTGTTTCGTTTCGCCTTAAACAGGAGGCTTCAAATTTGAAAGCAGTATGTATATTTTTTGGACTTTCACTTCTTTTTCAATTTGAATTAAATGCAGGTGAATACAAAGAAGAAGTTGAAAAACTGCGGAACTGGCTTTTTAGAAACAGAGAACACACGGCGGGCCTTCCTTACAGTCATGTTGGAGATATGAGGTTTGAAAACTGGAGCATAACTTACGATTCTGCCGTAACTGCGCTTGCTTATGTCGCAGCGGGCAATGCGGATGACGCCCGGAATATACTGGATTTTTATATAAACACTCCCGCTGTCTGGCGTCTCGGTGGTATAATTGAGGCGGTGAATACTTCCAAATCTTCTCTGGGAGTTGACTGGTCAGTAAGAACCGGCTCAAATCTATGGATGGCTATTGCCGGATATCATCTTTATAAATCCTCCGGAGATGAAAAGTATTTTGAACTTTCCTTGAGAATTGCTGATTTTATACTTTCGCTGCAGAATACTGAAGAGGGCGATATTAATTTTGGCGGCATAGTGCTCGGGCCGGAAGGCGATTCGCGCTTTAGCGGAGACCAGCATATCGGCTATGAACCGTCGCTTCCAGGCTTTCATGAGATTTACGCCACAGAACATAATATAGGTGCATATGCATTATTCAATATGCTCTACGGGGAAACAGGTGATTATTCCTTTAGACAGGCCCGCGACAGGGTTCTGGACTGGATTGGAAGTATTGCTTACAACAGGGACGAGCAGAGGTTTAACAGGGGTTTCAATGACTCGGGAATAGATACAGCAGTTGCAACCGATGTACAGTCCTGGGGGATTACGGCGCTTGGAGCCGAAATTATAGATAGTTTTGAAGGCAGCCCCACGGTTAAAATAACAGAGTTTATTGAAAAAAATTGTCTCTCCAAAACAAGCTTTGTTAAGCCGGACGGCTCGGTTGTTGAAGTAAAAGGAGCCGATTTTGTTGACCGCGTAACGGCAGGGGAACTTGGCAGGGAACCGCTGGTGTCGCCTGAATGGACCTTTCAGCTTATAAATGCATACGGCAGGCTGGAAACAGATTTTGAGAGACAGTCAGATAAAGCAAGGGATTCAGAGTACAGAGAAAAAAAAGAAAAACTTACAGAAGAGATGCTGAAACTGGCGATTGAACAGAATGATTCGCTTACCTACCCGTACGCTACAAAAGCAGATGCGCTGATAGGACATGAGTACAGAACCCCCGGGGAAAATAATTTTAGCACTATAGGTGTTTCTTACGGTATACTGGCCTTGCTGGCTTATGAACCGCTGGTGCCGGCGGTTCAATGAAGAATAAAGATTTTAAAAAGTACTAAAATTTACGGTTGCGGAAAAGACCGATAAAGTTTAAGGTACTTTTGAGATATTACTTTTGATGAAAATTTTTCTTCCGCCGCTTTCCTGCAGTCTTCGGGATTAATTGAGTCAAGTTTTTCAATTGCCTGAAGTATTTCTTTTTCAGTTTCAACTAGAAATCCTGTTTTCCCCTCTTCGATAACTTCCGGGGCGGCACTCCTGCGGAGTGCAATTACGGGAGTGCCGCATGCAAGAGACTCGAGAATCTCCATTGAAAATGGTTCTTTCCATCTGCTTATGTGTATAGCAGCGCTGGCTTTTCGGTACAGGTTATGTCTGGATTCCCTGGGAAGGTCTTCCGTGAGCCTTATGTCGGTTGTTACGGCGTCCTTTTGCAGCCGGGGCTTAATACTGCCGTAATCCTGTTCACGGCTACCGTGTATCACTGCAACCAGACGGTGTTTGGATTTGACGGCAACTCTTCTTGCAAGTTCAATGTCTTTTTTCTGCTCAGGGCTTCCGAAGTAAAGCAAATAATCTTCTTTATCTGCACCCCATTTTATTGTCTCGGTATTTACGCATTTTGGAATAGTGTCAACAAAATGCAATTCCTGTGATATTTCAGAAAACTCACCCCTCTGGCGGTTGGAAACGGCCACAAGGTGGTTGTTAGCGTACCGGCAGGCCTTTAAGCATATTTTTACTGTTTGTTCAGTTGGGGGGCCATAGACCGTGTGAATGACAGGAATCGAAACATTATAGTCCCCGCCCAGGGTGAAGTCATGTATAATGTCGGCTCCCTCCGAACAGGCTTTCATATATGCGTAACTTGCGAAGATATCTTTAAGAAAGAATCTTATAGTGTCCGCTTTTATGTCAAATTCCGAAGGTATTTCGGGATAACAGATTGTTTCAGCTGAGGATACTGAGCCGTGCGGGGCAAACAGGACTACTTTTTGATTAGCTTTGACATATTCCTCTGCCAGGTTAAAGATCGTCGGTTCTATGCCGGTATGGTCTTCGGAAGGCAGCGTCGTCCACGGTGGTGCAACAATAGCAATTTTCATTTTTTTTCTCCAAGAATTTTCCGGTATGCGCTTACATACCTTTCCGCCATCTTTTTAACACTGAAATTGTCCTCTACATGCCTGCGGCATTCCGCAGGGTCTATAGAGTCAATTTTCTTTAAAGCTTCGGCAAATTCTTCTTCGGTATCTACAATAAAACCGGTTTTGCCGTCTACTATAACTTCCGGAGCGGCTCCGCGCCGGAGGGCAATAACGGGTGTCCCGCATGCCATAGATTCAATCATAACAAGTCCGAAAGGCTCTTCCCACTGGCTTGTAAAGAGAGTGCATCTGGCCTGCCGGCATAGTTTAAATTTAAAATCCTGGGGGGGTTCTTCATAGAGTTTTATGGTTATACCGGAGGCAAGATTGTTTATTATGGGTTGTATTTCCTGGGTATAAAAGTCCTTTTCAAACTGTTCGCTCATTTTTACAATCATGGCAAGCGGCATTTTTGCCCTGGCTGCGGTACGAATAGCTATATCGGGCCCTTTTTCCCAGTTTATTCTTCCCACAAAAAGAAGAAAATCCTCTTTTTTCTTTTGCCATTTGAGCTTGTCCACGTCTATGGAATTGTGTACGGTACCGGAAAAATTTATTTTTTTAGAATGGGTAAGATAAATCTCTTTTTGCCGATCTGAAATTGAAACAAAATGATTAAGTTTGTTTTTTGAAATTTCCACGCATTTATTTACAGTAGCTTCTGTGCCCGGCCCGTGAAGCGTATGAACAGAAGGCAGAGCGGTAATATTATCTGAAAGAGTATGATCATGTATTATATCTGCGCCGTTGAGCGCGCTTCTGCAGTAGGCGTATTTAGCTCCCAGTTCTTTTGTTACTCTTTTTACATCCAGTGGTGAAGCCAGCGAAAGATCTATATCCTTTTCTTCTATATAAAGAAAAAAGTGGTCAGCGGATGTTTTTGATCCTCTGCCGGCGAAAAGAGTGACTTTGTGGCCCAGTTTCTTTAATCCCTCAACAAGATTGTATATGACAAGCTCGGTGCCGCCGTATCCGGGAGGGGGTATGGGTATGTATGGCGGGGATATTACCGCGACATGAATCTTGTTTGTTTTTTTTCTTCCTCTTTTCTCAGCCATAAAATAAATATTGTTTCCTCCTTTGAAAAGATATAGTAAAATATTAAAACATAATTTCAGTGGATTGTCAAAAATTAGCGGGTTTGATTAGATTGAAAAAGAGATGCAAGTTATTATAATAGTTTCGGTAAAGGAATAAATTAAAATGGAGAGGCTTACAGGAACAAGTATATACGACTACCTGCTTATTGCAGTCGTCGCAGCGCTTGCAGCAGTTATGGCGGTGTTTTTTTTCCGGATGCGTTCCGGAGAAGCTGAATATGCGGCTGTTTTTGTTGAAGGAGAGCCGAAGAAAGATATTCTGCTTTCAAAGGATGCTTTGTTTGAACTGGGTCCAATGCTTATAGAAGTGAGGGACGGAAGAATCAGAGTTTTATCGGCTGACTGTCCCAGGAAGATATGTGTAAACAGCGGTTGGATTTCCTCTCCTGGCCAGAGTATTATATGTATACCCAACAAAAGCGTTGTTTCCATCATCGGCGCAGAGGAGGACAGGCAATACGATGCGGTTACTTACTGACAGCGGAAAAATATTAATAGCAACGGCAATTTTCGGTTTTTCAGTTTTCCTAAATTCATGCAGAAAGACGGATTCTGAGATATACGCCGAAGAGACCCGCTTTCTTATGGGAAGTTATTGTACAATTAAAGTTTATTCCGAAACTGACCCTGAAGCTGCCGTAAATGCCGCTATGGAAAGGATTAGTGAGGTTTATGAAAAATTTAATCATCTCAGCGAAGCTTCCCGGGTATACAGGTTTAATAACTACGCGCATCCTATTGAAGATGAAGAAATAATAGCCCTGGCAAAAAAGTCGGCAGAAATTAATGCTGTTACCGGAGGGGCTTTTGATATAACCGTTTATCCCCTGGTTGAGTTATGGGGTTTTAACTTTTCATCGGCAGGGGTGCCTGACAGGGAAGAAATAAAAAACGTTTTAACCCTGGTAGGTCCAGATAAACTTAAAATTACCGGTGACGTCATATTAAAAGAAGATGATAATGTTAAGGTTACCTTCGGCTCCATTGCAAAAGGTTACGCTGTAGATGAGGCTGCTGATGTGCTTAGACAAAAGGGAGTATCCGGCGCCCTTATAGATGCTGGCGGCGACATATATGTTATGGGAGAAAAACCTGACGGCAAATGGAAGGTGGGAGTAAGACATCCCCGGGCCGGCGGAATAACGTATGTGATAAAAGGATCTGATATAGCCGTGGCTACCTCCGGTGATTACGAAAATTATTTTATGGAAGGAGAAGAAAGGTATCATCATATTTTCGATCCGCGTACCGGTTATCCTTCTTCCGTTTCAGCCAGCGTTACGGTTATTGCTACGGACACTCTGACGGCGGACGCCTTTGCTACC
>PWMP01000129.1 GCA_003558145.1 Elusimicrobiota bacterium | reverse complement strand
CCCACCCTTATACCGGTGAAAGAACCCGGCCCTGTACCCATGCCAACAGCGGTAATTTTTTCCGGCGCGGCATTTACTTCTTTCAGCAGCCCGTCAATAACCGGTATCAGTTTATCTGAATGCTGCCGGCCGGGAAGCTTTTTTTCCGCAATAATTTTGCTGCTGTCCGCAAGCGCGGCGGAAAAGGAATCCGTTGTAGTGTCAAAACCCAGGAATATTTCTTTTTTCACTGTATATCTCTATTTCTCTTTCATCAGGCGCAATGTGTGAGAACTTCATAAACACTCCCTGCCGGGGCAAGATATCACTGGCGCGGTCAGCCCACTCCACCGCAACGGCAGCATCGCTTTCAAGGATATCATTCCATCCCAGGTGAAGTATTTCCTCAAGAGAGCTTAAGCGGTAAAGGTCAAGATGGATAAGACGCAGCCGACCGGACCCGTCAGTATAATTTCTGACAAGCTGGAAACTGGGGCTGACAACCTTCTGTTTGACTGCCAACCCCTTTCCCAATCCCTTAAGGAACGTGGTTTTTCCTGCGCCTAATTCCCCCCAGAGAAACAGATTTTTATTATTAAGGCCTGCTGCAAAGCTCTCTCCCAACTTTAGCGTTTCGTCAGCAGAGAATGTCTTTTTAACAAGTTTTCCACAATATGGATAGTTTTCCACAACTTACAAACAGGCCATGTTAGCTGTCTTATTATATTTCTTCTTTTTGTTCCTCTTCTTCTGATGAGGCATCTTCGGATTCTGCCGGTTTTTCCTCTTCATGTTTCACCTGTTCCTTTTTGGCTTCCATATTGTCTTTAAGGCTGGAAATGCCGGCTGCGATGGCTACTGCGCCAACAAGAATAAGAAAGGGCGGAACCGTACCATGCAAAACATCCAAAAAAGGCCTCCAGGCTGAGGCAAAAAACCCAACCCCTATAAGCCATAAAACACCTACTACTACTCCAACTAAACCAAAAATCACACTTAACATGAACTACCTCCTCTAAGCTACTTTTTACTAAACTCTTCCCATCTCGGCCAGAAAATCTTCCGGCTGAGCAGATCTTTCTCCTTTTTTCCAGATTGCCAGATCGCCGGCGCGGCCATGTACCCACGCCGCCGTCTTTGCGGCTTCGATGCCGCTGAAACCCTGCGCAAGAAGAGCGCCTGCCATTCCCGACAGTATGTCTCCTGAACCTCCAACAGCCATCCCGGGGCCGCCGGTTGAATTTATAAATACACTTTTGCCGTCTGTAACAACGCTCCGGTATCCCTTTAAAAGAACAATCACTGAGTACTTCCGGGCAAATTCCACGGCAATTTCAATGCCTTTTTCAGCTATAATTTTTTTATTTTTTCCGCAAAGCCGGCTCATTTCGCCGGGGTGCGGAGTCAGCAGGGTTATTCTGCCTTTTCTCTTATCTAAAATCTCAGGCCCTGAAGCTGCTATGCAGTTCAGGGCGTCAGCGTCAAGTACAAGCGGACAGTTAAGCTGTTTAATAAGTCCGTCGGTAAGGGGTAACGCATCCGGAGAAGTACCCATTCCCGGGCCTATCAGGGCTGAATCTATATTTCTTCCAGCGGCAAAATCTATTATTTTATGAATATTATCAGATTCAAAACCGTCAAGAAGAACCGCCATGGAACTCATACTTATATTTGAAATACGATTCCATACCTGCCCGCTTACAGCACAGCTCACCAGTCCCGCGCCGGATTTCAGCGCTCCGGCAGCTGCCATTGCAACAGAACACTCCATTCCCGGACTTCCTCCGACTGCAAGCACATGACCGAAATCTTTTTTGTGCGAGCGTTTTTTTCGGCGTATGAAATAGTCCCGGCAGTCATCCCGGCAAATCATCTCAAACTCGCGGTTATATTCCTGCGGCTTTATTCCGGTGCCTATTTTTACCAGTTCAACGGAACCGGAGTAATCGCTGCCCGGAGGCAGGATGTGCCCTGTTTTTGGAAATTCAAAGGTCACTGTGACATCCGCCTGAGCGCTGACTTCATCGGCCCGGCCGTCAGAAGCGTTTACTCCCGTCGGAATGTCACACGATAGTGTAATTTTACTATTTTTATTGACAATTTCAAGAATATCACGTACGTTCTGCCGCAGCGGAGGAGTGAATCCTGTTCCCAGTATACAGTCAACGGTTATAGCTTTGCCGGAAAGAATAAATTTAAGTTCTTCCATATTTTTAAGGATATTAATTTTGCCGGGATAATTCTTTGCCTGAAGCGCGGGAAGGCCTTTAAGTTTTTTATCAGAAAGAAGATAAACCTGCTCCTGGCGGCCCCACTGCCTGAGATAGCTGGCGGCAACTATTCCATCCCCTCCGTTGTTGCCTGCGCCGCATAGAAAAACAACAGGAAACCCGGGCAGGCAGTCCCTGATGAACTCCGCCATTCCCTTGCCTGCCCTCTCCATAAGAGCTGCGGCTTCAACAGGCGATTCCCTGTCCAGCCTGCCCATTTCTTCCGAACTTATAACTTTCATTCTGCCTCCCAGAAAACAGCGCTGGCAACGGCAAAGTCTCTCTCATGAGAAATACTGAACGAGAAAGATATGTTTTTTTCTTTCAGTTTTCTGTATGCCGGGCATTTTTTTGAAAGGAAAGGAGATGAGCCGCCGCTTTCTATATCCATATCCTTCCAGAGAAGAGTAATTCCCTTGTCTTTCAAAGCCTTGTAAATGGCTTCCTTGAGCGCTATTCTGCCGGCAGCATGCTCGGCGAGACGCTTTTTGGCGCGGCAATATTCAATTTCGCCGGGACTAAGAATGCGATTAAGCACACGGGGATTTTTTTTCAGCATTTCTTCAATTCGTTTTACGCTTACGATGTCTATGCCGTTACCCAGAATCATTATTTAACCTCTCCCGTAGCGGAATTGTATTTAAAAGGCCTTCCTTCGTCTTCCGGCAGGCTCTCTATATATCCTTTTTCTACAAGTTCTGCCAGAGTTTCGGGGTTTCTGTTTTCGGATGTACTGAAAATCTCAACCGTGGTTTCAAGAAGTGTTGCGTTTATTTTTCTTGCCGAGCTTTCCGGAGTGGAGGGGGTCTGCATGAAATATATAGCCCAGTATATTATTGCCAGCACTATGACAAAAAGAAATCCTTTTATCATTTTATAAGAGAGACCATTTCCCTGACGGCACTTTCCAGCCCGGTGAAAACAGCGCGGCAGACAATGGAATAACCTATGTTTAAATCACTCATTCCCTCTATTTCTTTAACGGGATTAATGTTATCGTAGTTAAGTCCGTGGCCCGCGTTCAGCTTCATTCCAAGTTTCAGGGTTTCGGCTGCTGCGCTTTTTAGTTTTTTAAGTTCCGTTTGGCGCTCCCGGCCGGAAGAGTTTGCGTATCTGCCCGTATGCAGCTCAACGGCATCCGCTCCGCACGAGGCCGCTTCACGTACGCTTTCAACTGAAGGGTCTATAAAAAAAGCAACCTCTATTTCACTTTCTTTCAGTTTTTCGGCGGTTTTTACAAGAATATCCCTGTTTGAAGCCACATCCAGCCCCCCCTCCGTAGTCAGCTCTTGTCTTTTTTCCGGCACAATGCAGGCATAGGCGGGCTTAACGTCAAGAGCTATTTTAACTATTTCTTCGGAGGCGGCCATTTCAAGATTTAAAGGAAGTATATTCTCTTTTTTTAGCCTGTAGACGTCTTCGTCGTTTATATGCCTTCTGTCAAGGCGAAGATGTACGGTAATACTGTCCGCACCGCCGGCTGCGACCGCGCAGGCCGCCTGAACTATATCGGGGATTCCCTCTCTGCGGGCCTGGCGCAAAGTAGCGACGTGGTCTATGTTTACACCAAGCTTAGACATAGAACTAGTAACCAATGTAGTACTTTGCGTAAATCCATAGGATAAGGGCTATTATTAAGGCAAATGCTTTTAGGATAAAGTTTTTTTTCATTTTTTCGCCTCGCTTTTAATGGGAGAATCAGATATGCGTTCCCTGTAATATGCGGTAAGTATCTTTCTTATTTCCTGCAGTTCTATTCCCTGCTTTAAAGTTCCTTCCCTGGCAATGGAATATTCTCCGGTTTCTTCCGAAACAACAAGTATAATCGCATCGGATACCTCGGAAAGCCCTATCGCCGCGCGATGCCTGGTTCCAAGTATTTTTGATACCGCCGGGTTATGCGTGAGAGGAAGAATACATCCGGCAGCGGTAAATCGTTCGCCTGAAAGAATAAGAGCGCCGTCATGAAGGGGAGTATTGTGAGAAAAAATGGTTACTATCAGTTCTCGGCTTATTTCGGCATTAAGCCTTATCCCGGTCTCGAGGTAGTCTTTAAGTCCTGTTTCCTGTTCCAGGACTACAAGCGCGCCCAGTCCGAGGCGGGAAATTTTTTTCATTCCGTCTGTTATTTCATCAATGAATTCGGCTTTGCCTTTAATCAGGAGCCTGGTAAGCCGGCCCGAGCCCAGGTGGGCAAGAAAGCTCCTTATTTCCGGCTGGAAAACTATTACGACAGCTACTCCTCCTACCACCCAGAACCATCTGAGCATCCAGCCTATAAGAACAAAATCCAGAAGGTTGGCCACAATTGTAGCTGCCAGCAGGAATACTATTCCCTTAAGTACCTGTATAGACCTTGTCCCCTCTACAAGAGTGAATACCTTGTAAATAACGAAGGCGCTTATGAGTATGTCTATTATATGCCTTACGTATTCGCTCCAAATCGTTACCATAACGGAAGTTATTTCAGTCATTGTTTATCTTTCTTATCATCTCCACCGCGTCAGCGGTCTCTCTTACATCATGAACCCTAAGCATATCAGTGCCTCTAAGCGCCAGAAAACAGGCGCAGGCAATTGAGCCGGCAAGCCGTTTGTCTACACTCCGGTTAAGAACGGCCCCTATAAATGACTTGCGGGAAACTCCGGCAAGCACGGGAAATTCACCGGCTATTTTTTTAATATTTCTTATAATCTCCAGGTTGTGCTCTACTGTCTTACCGAAACCTATACCGGGATCAACAATGATATTTTCCCGATTGATCCCGCTTTTGATACATGCATAGGCCTGCCTGTGAAGAAAATCCTTTATATCCTCAACGACATTGTCGTAATGAGGGTTTTTCTGCATCGTACGGGGGCTTCCCTTCATATGCATTATGCAGACTGCCGCATCGTTTTCGGCTGCAATTTGTCTCATCCGCGGACAGCTCATCCCGGAAACGTCGTTTATCATCACCGCGCCGGATTTAAGCGCCGCCTCTGCAACCTCCGGTTTGGAGGTATCACAGGAAATCTTTAGTTTATTTTTAAGGGCAAGCTCTTCAATCACCGGGATTACTCTTTTGAGCTCCATTGAAGAATCTATTTCCGGGGCGCCGGGTCTGGTTGACTCTCCTCCCACGTCTATTATATCGGCTCCTTCGGACGCAATTTGAAGACCCCGTTTTACGGCTGATTTTAAATCCAGGAATTTTCCGCCGTCCGAGAATGAATCTTCGGTGACGTTAAGCACGCCCATAATAACCGGAGCTGCGCTTATGATTTCCCTTAATTTCACGGCTTTACTTTTTGTTTATAAGAGAAAGAGCTTCCGCACGGGTCCGGCTATCCTTAAGAAAAATACCCGTCATCGCTGAAGTAGTAACTTTTGATTCGGGTTTTTTTATTCCTCTCATTATCATACAGAGATGACTGGCCTCTATAATGACCATGACTCCCAGAGGGGAAAGATTTTTCATCATGTTGTCAGCTATCTGCTCGGTAAGACGCTCCTGCAGCTGCAGCCGGGAGGCGAGGTTGTCAACCAGACGGGCTATTTTTGACAGTCCGGTTATTTTTCCGTTCTTGGGTATATAGGCGATATGAGCCTTACCGTAAAAAGGAAGCAGGTGGTGTTCGCAGACCGAATGAAAGTCTATATCCCTGACAAGTATTATTTCCGAATATTTTTCCTCCTGGAAGTAAACAGGCGGAGAGCAGGGTTTCTTTTCGTACGAAGACAGAATCTCTTCACACATCCGGGCAACCCGGTCGGGAGTATCTTTCAGTCCTTCCCTTGAAGGGTCTTCCCCTATTGCCTCAAGAAAGCTCTTAACTGCTTTTTTTATCTTTTCTTTTTTCATCTGTACCGGCTTTTTTCTTTTTTGCTCTTGGTTTTCTTTTTGCAGCAGGTTTCTTTTTGCCTGTGCCGTTTATAATTTTACTGATTTCGTCTGCTTCTATTTCTTCCCTTTTTATAAGCTCTTTAGCCAGCGTTTCAAGTTTTTTTCGGTTTTTCTTAAGGATATCCGCAGCTTTTTCGTGGCACTTTTCAATAATATTCTTTGCGCCGCGGTCAATAAGCTCCGCAGTTTTTTGTGAATATTCGCTGCCCTGGGCCAATTCTTTACCAAGAAAAATATTTTCCCGGTCCCTCTGAAAGGTGACGGCTCCCAGCTCATCGCTCATACCGTATTCGGCTACAAGTTTGTAGGCCATCTCAGTCGCCCTCCTGAGATCGTCCTGCGCTCCGGTAGTTTTTTCTCCGAATATCAGTTCCTCGGCGCTGCGGCCGCTTAGCAGAACGGCCATCTTATCAAGAATTTCCCCTTCGGAAACCAGGTGACGGTCTTCAACCGGCAGCTGCAGTGTATATCCCAGGGCAGTACCCCTGGAAAGTATGGAAACCTTATGCACGGGATCAGTGCGGTGGAGTTTAAAAGCAACTAGCGTGTGACCCGATTCATGATATGCGATTTTCTTTTTTTCTTCCTCTGAAATTACCCTGCTTTTTTTCTTTGGGCCCGCTATGATCCTGTCAATAGCCTCCTCTATGTAGTGCATGGTCACCTTTTTTGCCTTGTCCCTGGCGGCAAGCAGGGCCGCCTCGTTAATTATGTTGGCAATATCGCTCCCTGTGAAACCCGGTGTCCGGCGCGCCAGGACTTCAAACTTTATGTTCTTTGCTATCTTGACGGCTTTTGAATGAAGCTCAAAAATTTCCTGCCTCTCCTTGCTGTTAGGGCGAGGAACGGCTATGTGGCGGTCGAACCTTCCTTTGCGGAGAAGCGCCGGGTCCAGTACATCGGGCCTGTTTGTGGCACCTATGAGGATAACTCCTTCACGCGAGTCAAACCCGTCAAGTTCCTTAAGTATCTGGTTAAGCGTCTGTTCACGCTCGTCGTGGCCACCGCCCAATCCCGAGAACCTGCTGCGGCCTACGGCGTCAAGTTCGTCTATAAATATTATACAGGGGGCACTTCTTCTGCCTTTATCAAAAAGATCCCTTATTCTGGAGGCGCCCACTCCAACGAACATTTCTACGAACTCACTGCCCGAGGTGGAAAAGAAAGGGACCTCCGCTTCGCCGGCAATGGCCTTGGTAAGCAGCGTCTTTCCGGTTCCGGGAGGACCGTAAAGAAGGACGCCTTTGGGTATTTTAGCTCCCAGAGCGGTAAATTTTTCAGGCCTTTTAAGGTACTCTACTATCTCCTGAAGTTCTTCTTTTGTCTCATCCAGTCCGGCTACATCATTAAAGGTTATTTCTTCTTTTGCTTTCTTAACATGCATTCTGGCGCGGGAGCGTCCGAATTTCATAGCGTCACGACCGCCTCTCTTCATAGAATTTAAAATAAAAAGCCACAGCAGGATAAAAAGCAGTATTGGACCGAAACTAAAAGCAAGAGTATGAAGCCAGGTGGTGGATACGGCTCCTTTAAACTCAACTCCCTGCTCTCTTAAATCTTTTACCAGGTCGGGATCTTCAACCCTGATCGCTTTAAAGGTTATGGCTTGCCCGTCTCTGTCAACGTACATTCCTTCTATTTCTTCTTCGGAAATTTCAACGCTGTCTATCCGGCCTTCCTGGAGATGCGCCCTGAAGGCACTATAGGATATTTCATCTATCTCTTCCCTTCCGGAAATATAGCTGGATATCAGCACAGCTGCCATGATTAAAAATATCCAGAAAGACAGGCTTTTCAGAAGTTTGCTTTTATTTTGTTTTTTTTCATCCATTTTTTTGGTATATCCTCGGTTTAAGGGTTCCTATATAATCAAGATTTCTGTATTTTTCATCATAATCAAGGCCGTACCCCACTACAAAATCATCAGGTATTTCAAAACCAATATAATCAAGGTCTATATTAACCTGGCGCCTTTGCGGTTTTGAAAGAAGCGCGCATATCTTAAAGGAGGCCGGATGGCGTGTAAGAAGGTTCTCTTTGAGGTAAGCCATCGTCAGACCGGTGTCTACAATGTCCTCAACCAGCAGGACGTGACGCCCTTCTATTGATTCGCGCAGGTCCATAATAAGTTTTACTACGCCTGAGGTCTCTGTATTTTCTCCGTAAGACGAAACCGCAATGAAATCAACGCTACAGCTTATGTCCACGGCTTTAAGCAGGTCGGCCAGCAGTACTATGCTTCCCTTTAAAACGGATATTAATACCGGATTTTTTTCCTTGTAGTCGCGGCTTATTTTTTTGCCAAGCTCTTTTACTTTATTCTGGACCTGTTCAGAGTCAATCAGAACTCCGGCTATATCTTCTTTTATATTATCTTTGCTTTTATTCATAAAAAATCCTGAGAACAAGGGCCTTTTCTGTGTTTTTATCAACAGGCCAGTGTGACGAACGCCTCTGCGGCGCCAGCCAGATTATTTTATCCGCGTATTCAAAAATACAGACCCTGCCTCTTTTTTCAAGGGAGACCTTGTCGTCGATAAGAATATCTTTTACTTTTTTTGTTCCTCCCCCGCCCATCAGCTTAATTCTGTCTCCGGGCCGGCGAGAACGCAGCTTTATCCTGCTGACATCTATTTCCCGGGCATCAAATACTTCGGTAAACGGGTCTGCCTGTATTTCCGGAACTCCGTCAACAATGTCGGCAGCGACCCTGATTCCCGCTTCGGAAACTGAAAGCTTCGTATTGCCGCCCAGTTCGTAACAAAAAGGCTTTGCAGGAGCAGCCGGCTTTTCAAAAATAATTTTACCGTAATCTTTCCTAAGCTGCCAGCCTGAACCTATGTCAATACGCCTGGTACATCCGTCCGCTAAAGCTATTTCACAGGCCTGCCCGGTCAGCTCAAAATCCATGTCAACCGGAGCTGCCGCTCTCAATATCCGCCGGAGCAGAGGTTTATTATAACTTATAATACCCTTTAATTCAATAATTATCTTTTCGTTTTCTTCTTTAAGATTCAGTCGGGAAAGAAGCTCCTTTGCCTGAGTTTGAAGATAATCGTCCTCCTGAGTAAAAACATCAACGGACCTGGCTATATTACCTTCAAGGGACGGATTTAGCTTTTTCAGCAGCGGAAGCACCTTGTGCCTTATAAAGTTTCTTGGGATGGAAATATCAAAATTAGTTTTGTCGGTCCTGTAAGAAATTTTATTTTTTCGAAGAAATTCTTCTATTTCGGAAGTTTTAATATCCAGGATAGGCCTCTGCAGGGTCCAACCGGATTTAAGAGGGCGACTGCGGCGGATGGCGCGCATTCCCGAAGGGCCCGTGCCGTTTATTATTCTGAAAATGACAGTTTCAGCCTGATCTGTCGCAGTGTGAGCTGTAAATATTACGCCTTTTTCTTTTTTTTCGGCAGAATATTTTTCAAGACAGCTGTATCTAAGAATTCTTGCGGCGTCTTCAACGGAAGTTCCCTGCCTGGAAGAGAATTTTTTGACATCTATTTGAAAAACTTTGATTTTTAGAGTGTGTTTTTCAGCTAAATCACGGACAAATTTTTCGTCCCGGCCGGAATCTTTTCTCAGGCCGTGATTAAAATGGACTATTTCCGGCGGGGATTTAAACCTGTCCAGGCAGGGAAAAAGGGAATGAAGCATAAAAACAGAATCTCTGCCTCCCGAAACACAAAGAATATGAGGAAGTGAATAATCTATATTGTCAGTAAAGTTTCCCGCAGAGGAGCAGATCACTTGAATCTTTATTCCTGAACTTTTTCGCGAATACCAAAAAGCCCTTTCATCTGCCAGCCCCAGGAAGTTTTTACCATTTCTATTT
>PWMP01000179.1 GCA_003558145.1 Elusimicrobiota bacterium | reverse complement strand
GTAAGGCTGACAAAATTTTTGTTCTTGATGATGGCCGTGTAGTCGAGCAGGGACGTCATGAAGAACTTTTAAAAACCAAGGGCCTTTACCGTAAAATGTTTGAAATACAATCAATATAGATGTATACTCACAGTCAGTGGCGGCATCGTCTAGTCAGGTCCAGGACACAGCCCTCTCAAGGCTGCGACACGGGTTCAAATCCCGTTGCCGCTACCAAGTATGGGGGTCAGATCCGGCGAGGACGTCTTGGAAAACATCCTATATTCGGATGTTTTCAGGCCGAGTTCCGAAGGCGACATTTTACGTTTTTAAGTTTTTCCGTTGAATGATGTTTGCTCACCTTCACTGCCACAGCAGGGGTTCTTTTTCCGATTCAATACTTAAAATAGAGGATGCTGTAGAAAAAGCGGCATCTGACGGCCAGCCGGGCATAGCACTGACGGATCACGGTACATTAAACAGATCTATAAGCTTCATAACCCTGTGCAGGCAGAGAGGCCTTGTTCCCGTTATAGGCAGTGAGTGCTATTTTGTTGAGTCCGCAAAAAATACAATCAAAAGATCTGACAACAAAAGGTATCATCTAGTCCTTTTGGCTAAAGACAGGCAGGGTATAAAAAATCTTATCTCTATAATAAATAAGTCCTGGGAAGAAAACTGCTTTATGGAAAGAAGAGGGCTTGTTGACTGGAAGCTGCTTAAAAAATATTCATCGGGGCTGATTTGTCTCACAGGCTGTTTCTGGAATATAGTAGCTCGCTCCGGCGTGAATTCAGGAGAGGATGAAGCCGAAGAAAAGTTTCGCGAGTTTTATGATATTTTCGGGCAGGATTTATACGCCGAACTGGGCCGGCATGGGGTCAAAGAGGAAGAAAAGTCCAACGAACTCCTCATTAAACTGAGCAAGAAATACGGGGTCAAAACGCTTGTGACTAATGATGTGCATTATCTCAACGTTGAGGATTCTTTTGTTCACAATTGTTTTATAAGAAGCAGGTTCAGCCATCTTTCATCATTTACATATGACGGTAGCGGATATCATCTTAAGACTATATCTGAGATGAGAGATTTAGGTTTTAAAAAACAGTATCTTGAAAATAGTCTGGAAGTGCTGGATAAATGCAGCGTGGATGAAAGCTGTTTCGAAAAAGGAGACACAAAACTGCCGCGGAACCTGGCTGAACTTTTTGACTCCGGCTGTGCCGCATTTACCCCGAAGATATTAAAGGTCAGCCCCGAAAGAGCCGAATATATATGCAGCCATCTAAATGCCGGCAAGGCAGATGCTGAAAAGCTCACGGGGCAATGGAGGGAAATTTCGGCGGACCTCACCCGGGTCGCTGTAAGCGTACACCCGCCTCTAACAGAGATTACCCCTGTTTTTAAATGGAAAAATTTACGCATTTGCCAGTTTCCCGAGGAAGAACTTAAAAAACAGGGAATTTTTATGGAGGATGCACAAAAATGTCAGGAAAAAGTCCTGCTCTGATAGCTCTTTTTGCAGTTTTGACTGCGGCGGGCGGCTTAATTTCAGTCCCTGCAATAGCTGCTCCTATGACTTTACAAAACCTTTTTACCATTTTGTCAGGAGCGCTTCTCGGCCCCGCAGGCGGAGCCCTTAGCCAGGCAGTTTACATAGTCATGGGAGTTGCGGGCTTGCCGGTTTTTTCCGGCGGCGGCAGCGGTATAGGGCATCTCCTTGGTCCGACCGGGGGTTATTTAATAGGGTTTATTGGCGCAGCGTATGTAAGCGGGATTTTTGCATTGCGTGGAAAAGTGCTTGCTGGTTTTGCTGCTGGAATTATTTTCATTTATCTTACGGGTTTGCCCTGGCTGAAATTCTGGCTGCAGTTGAGCTGGATAGAAGCTTTTGTCGCAGGCGCAGCCATATTTATTCCGGGTGATATTATCAAAATAATAGCAGCACTTGGTATATACCGGGGAGTGCGGTCCTCGGGCGTACTTGAAGGTACCCGTAAATGGCAATAGTATATATTGCTCTAATAGCCGCCGCTGCTTTGATTTCCCTGGCAGTATCCATAACAGGCATGCCGGGGAGCTTCATTCTATGGTTTGTGATACTGATAATATCAATAATCGAAGGTTTTGAAGTGTTAAGCGTTTACGGGGTTACTGTGTTTTTTGTTGCTGCCTGCGCTGCCGAGATTCTTGAATATCTCAGCGGTCTTATAGGAACCAGGCGTTCGGGAGGATCGCGTTCAGCGATGAAGGGTGCTCTTATCGGAGGAATGACGGGAGCTATAATTCTTTCGGCTATTGTTCCGTTTGGTTTTCTTATCGGGGTATTTCCGGGAACATTTCTCGGAGCGTTTATAGGCGAGTACAAAACAGGAAAAGACTTTTACAAGTCCTCAAAAGTGGGTATTGGCGCGCTCGCAGGCAGGGTTGTAGCAGCTTCGCTGAAAGTCATGGTCATACTGTTTACGGCATCCATAGCCATAGCCCGTTATACAGGATTGTTCTGATATTATGAAAAGATTCATTATAAGAAGGATTCTTATGATGATTCCCGTATTGTTCGGGATAACGCTTATAACTTTTTTTGTTATGCATCTTACTCCCGGAAGTCCGGTGGACGGCCTGATGATGTCCCCGGAAGTAGATGCAGGCGCTATACTCAGGCTCAGAGAAACTTACGGGCTTGACCGTCCTCTGCACATACAGTACTTCAGCTGGCTTTCAAGAGTGGCTACATTGAATTTCGGTTCGTCTTTTAGAGATGGAAGAAAAGTGACGCTTAAGATAGCTGAAAGGCTCCCTGCAACCATACTTCTTAATGTAGTTTATCTTTTTCTTATATTTGCTCTTGCAATCCCGATAGGAATAATATCGGCAGTTAAACACAACAAGGCAATTGACAAGATACTTGCGGTCTGTGTTTTTGCGGGTTATTCGGTTCCTGCTTTTGTAGTAGCTCTTATTTTAATGATGTATTTCGGTGTAGAGCTCGGCTGGCTGCCCGTTTCGGGTATGGTTTCCATAAACTACGAATTCCTTCCCTTCTGGAGCAAAGTTGCCGATATTGCCAGCCATCTTGTGCTTCCTGCCGTTTCAACCGCAATAGGCGGACTTGCTTTTTTGTCCCGCTATCTCAGGTCATCAATGCTTGAAGTGATAAAGCAGGATTATATAAAGGCAGCCCGAGCCAGGGGTATTCCGGAAAAAAGCCTGGTTCTTGTCCATACTCTAAGAAACGCTTTTATTCCAATGATTACCGTTTTCGGTCTTCTTCTC
The DNA here is from genome assembly GCA_003558145.1 of Elusimicrobiota bacterium. Lineage (GTDB taxonomy): Bacteria > CG03 > SLGR01 > SLGR01 > PWQF01 > PWMP01. Next base: position 6,779 of record PWMP01000179.1, on the reverse strand, counting down.
CCCGCGCTTATAGGAGGTTCGGTTGTATTTGAAACTATTTTTTCCTGGCCGGGAATGGGCCGACTCGCGTACGAGGCAATAATGGCCAGGGATTATCCGGTTGTTATGGGAATAGGCGTAGTAATGGCGGTTCTTACTCTTATAGGTAATTTTCTTGCGGATATAGGCTATGCCGCGGCTGACCCCAGGATAAGATACGAATAATGAACAATCTGCTGAAAAATAAAATGGTTCTGTCAGGCCTTCTTATAGTATTTTTCTTTATTTTTATTTCTATTCTTGGACCGCACATTTACAGGCATTCTCCAGTAGAACAAAATATTTCTCACCGCCTGCAGGCTCCTTCTGCCCGCTATATTATGGGTACGGATGACCTGGGCAGGGATGTGCTGGCGCGTGTCATTGCCGGCTCAAGAATTTCTCTTTCCGTAGGTTTTGTTTCTGTGGGAATTGCCCTTCTTATAGGTGTGCCTCTGGGCTTGATAGCCGGCTTTTACGGTAAAGGAGCAGACAGGGTAATAATGAGAATTGTGGATATAATGCTGTGTTTTCCTACTATTTTTCTGATACTTATGGTCATAGCCTTTCTGGGACCGAGTATATACAATGTAATGATAGTAATAGGCCTTACTTCCTGGCCCGGGCTTACCAGGTATGTAAGAGCTGAAACCCTTTCTGTCAGGCGCAGGGAGTATATACAGGCAGCCGAAATAATGGGAATCAAAAAAGCCAGGATTCTTTTTATTCATATTCTGCCAAACACAATAGCCCCGGTGATAATTTCAGCCGCTCTGGGAGTAGGTTCGGCAATACTTGCTGAATCGATTCTTTCTTTCCTGGGACTGGGCGTACAGCCGCCCCACCCGTCCTGGGGGAATATACTAACGCTTGGTAAGGAGTATATATCACACAACACATGGTGGCTTCTGGTTTTTCCGGGTACGGCTATACTTATGACAGTTGTAGCTTTTAATCTCATAGGTGAAGGACTCAGGGACGTACTGGATCCGCGTCAGCGTAAAGAAAGATGAGCAAGTACTGCATGTCATCCGGATACATACTTGAAGCGGAAAAAGTGAGTGCAGAATATTTTTCATCCGAAAAAGATATCCCCGCGTTGAGGGGTGTTGACATATCGTTAAGAGAGGGGGAGTGTATTGGTATAGCCGGCGAATCCGGCAGCGGCAAATCAACCCTTGCTCTAACTCTTTTACAACTTATAGACGAGGATGAAGGCCGGATATCCGGTGGAAATATAGTTTTTCATGAAAAAGCTTCGGGAGAAAAAATAAATATTTCTTCTATAAATAAATCCCGCCTGCGGAAAGTCCGGGGAAAAGAAATCTCTCTTATAACGCAGGATCCTTATACTTCATTCAATCCCGTTATAAAACTTTACCGGCATTTCCGGGAGGCATACCGGGTCCATAATAAAGTATTTAAAGAGAGAGACTTAAAAGATAAGGTTTCGGAACTGCTTGACTCTGTCAATCTGCGGCCGGCGGAAAAAATACTTAACTCCTATCCGCACCAGTTTTCCGGAGGAATGCTTCAGAGAGCCTCTATGGCCCTGGCTCTTTTAAACGGCCCGCGTATCCTTATTGCCGATGAGCCTACCAGCAGTCTTGATGTAACGATACAGAAAAAGGTAATGGAAACGCTTAAGGACCTGCGCTGCCGGTATAATTTAAGCATAATCTTCATATCCCACGACCTGAACCTGATTTCAGAAATAGCCGACAGGATATATATACTTTACGCCGGAAAGACAGTGGAATCCGGACCTGCTTCTGAAATTTTTAAAAATCCGCGACACCCTTATACTGAAGCTCTTTTAAAGTCACTTCCTAAGCTGGGTGCCCGGGGCAGTATAATATCCATTCCCGGCCGTGCGCCCCAGCCTGGAGCAGTCAAAGAAGGCTGTTCTTTTGCTCCCAGGTGTTCTTATGCGGATAAAAAATGTTTTAAAAAAGAACCTCCGCCTGTCCTTTCCGGTGAAAGAGCCTGGGCGTGTTTTAAAAGGCAATGAATATTCTCGAAGGCAAAAAAATAAGAAAGGTTTTTTCCCGTGAAGGATTTCTTGGTGAACAGCTTGGATGCGTAGAAGCGCTCAAGGGAGTTGACTTCAGGGTCTCTGCAGGTGAAATTTTGGGTATAGTCGGGGAGTCGGGAAGCGGAAAATCAACTCTGGCGAGAATCATATGTTCCCTGGAAAAACCCACTTCCGGTTCACTTATATGGAGCGAAAAAATTTTTACTGAAAAAAAAAGAAAATTGCATCCGGCACAGATGGTTTTTCAAAATCCATACGGTTCACTGAATCCTAAGCTCACTGTAGGCTATATGCTTCGTGAAGCAATAAGCGCCGGAGCCTTAAAACCCCTTAAGAGTATAAAAGAAGAAGAACTAAGAGATGTTCTTGCAGATGTAGGCCTTGAAGAAATAAGTCTTTTTTCATATCCTCACCAGTTTTCCGGAGGGCAGAAACAGCGCCTGGGAATAGCCCGGGCTCTTGCTCTTAAACCGCGTCTGCTTGTGTGTGACGAACCGGTATCAGCACTGGATATATCGGTTCAGGCTCAGATTCTTGAACTTATATGCAGAATAAATTCCGAAAAGAAACTTTCTGTCATTTTTATAGCACACGATATAGAGGTTGTTTCAATGATAAGCAGTTCAATTCTTGTTATGAAGGATGGCCGGGCGGTAGAATACGGCAAAGCTGAGGATATAATAAACAGGCCTTCGGCAGCGTATACTAAAAAACTTATAGAAGCAGTCCCGGTAAATCCTTACTTATAATATGAGTGAAAAAATTCTTATTGAAGGGCTAAAAAAAATAAATAATTTTAAAAGCAGTCCCTGCTATCTGGTCGGCGGGTATATAAGAAACCGTCTTACGGGCAGAAATAATACCGATGCCGACATTGTTACCAACGAAGAATCCCTTGCCGAAAAATTCGCTTCTGAAACAGGCGCGGATTATTTCACGCTGAAGGACGGATTTTTCAGGAGAGTGCTTAAAAGCGGCGTCAGCTGGGATTTTACCCCCCTGGGAAAAGATATAAATAAAAACCTGGCCCGGCGTGATTTCCGCTGTGACGCTTTTGCTCTTGATATAAAATATGCAGGTGAAAAGGACCTACTTCCTCATATACTGGATCCTTTAAAAGGGCTTGATGATATCAGAAAAAAAATGATATCTTCCGTAAGTGAAAGTATTTTCCGGGATGACCCTGTAAGGGTGCTAAGAGCGTTCCGTCTTGCAGCCGGGACCGGTTTTTCAATATCCCGCGCCCTGAAAGAGCTTATAAAAAGGGACCGGCACCTTCTTGCTGCTTCAAAAGGAGAAAGACTTTGGGAAGAAATAAAAAAAATCACGGATTGCAGTTCTGTAAATTCATTGATTGAAATTTCCCGCTTCTATATTACGGAAGCCATGCTTAACGGCGCAAGGGAATTTGAAGAAGTAAATGAAATAATCAAAAGGGCAAAACTTTTCAATGACGAAAAACTGTCTTGCGACCCGGTGTTTGCCGCCGCCGCTTTATGGAGGGGACCGGATGTCCCGTCAAGGTTTAAATTTTCATCGGAAGAGGAAAAAGCATTCAGAGCATATACGGCCAAAAGCGCTAATGTCTTTGCCTGCTGGCTGTCTGCACAGCGGAGTGCCGAAAGAATATTCAAAGCCAGGTACGCTCTTACGGGTTCCAGTGAATATAAAAAGGCGCTTGAAAGACACGGGTATAAACTAAGAACATCCGTTGTGCAGCCCCTTTTAAGCGGGGAAGAAATAATGAAAATCAAAAAAATTAAATCATCTCCGAGGGTAGGAGCTCTTAAAAAACGGATGCTCAAAGAACAATTTCTCGGAAAGCTCGAAACAAAAAAACAGGCGCTGAAATTTATAAGCAAGATTTAAATGAAAATAAAAGCCGGCAGTTTTTTTAAAAGACCCGCGGCCTGGGGCTGGGCCTGCTTTGCGGTAGTGCTTATAATTTATGTCTTTACCGCTTCAAGGACAGTCCCTCCTTACCGCGACAGCGGGGAATTGATTGTCGCTTCCGCAACTTTGTCTATAGCCCATTCTCCCGGTTATCCCGTCTATATGATATTAGGCAAAGCTGCAGTTGAAACAGGCAGGATTATGGGGCTGAACGCAGCCTTCAGTATGAATCTTTTATCAGCGCTTTGCGGAGCCCTTGCTGTCCTCTTTTTGTTTTTTTTCATATATGAGTTAACCTCAAGCCGTGCCGGAGCGGCTTTCGGATCGCTTGCGGCAGGCCTTGCTTATATGAACTGGTATCTTTCAGTCGTAGCTGAAATGTATTCTCTGAACCTTATGTTTATAGCGGCCCTGCTGCTTCTGGCAGTTAAAAGAAAGTACGCTGCCGCTGCTTTTACGGCAGGGCTGACTCTGGGTAACCATCTTACCGCGGTTTTTGCTATTCTGCCGGTTGCCTTTTGTGCCTGGGTAGGAGAACGCAGGAAAATAAATATAGGACAGATAACGGGTTTTTTTATGCTGGGCGTTTCGGTGTATCTGTATCATCTTTTAAGGTCTGCGTCAGGTCCATATATAAACTGGGGCGATCCTTCTACTTTTCGGAGTCTGGTAAGAGTAGTAACGCGCGCCGCCTACGGACATACTCTTGATCTTGTTTCAAGGGAAGTTACCTTGGGGCAGGTTTTTCTCCCCCACCTGAAAAGATTTTTTGTCCATATATACAGGGATATGTCCGTTTTTGTCCTGATAATGTCCGCCGCCGGAATTTTAAGCGCGCTCGGCAGTAAAGGGAAAATAAAAAATTATTCCATAGGCCTTTTGTTTATGTTTATGTTGACCGGCCCGTTTTTTCTTTATATGGCAAAAATGCCCATAAATCCGCATGCTTCGGCAATAGTGGAGGTTGGATATATGATTCCGGAAATGGTTCTGGCAATTTTTGCGGGAATATTTCTGGCTCTCCTTATTAAAAAAGCCTCTGAAAAAGCAGCTCATGTGTCCTTGCTTTATATAATCGCAATTTTTATTATTTTTAACCTTTTTCGTACTAATTTGGATAAAGCAGACCATAGCTCAAACTTTTTTGCCAGGGATTATGCAGTTAACGTACTTGAGAGCGCAGAAAAAAACGCTTTCGTATTAATGAGACGGGATCATCCGGTTTTTTCCCTGTGGTACATGAGAGACATTGAAAATATTAGGCAGGACGTCAGGGTAATAGCCCTGGGGCTTGTATCGGCTTCATGGTACAGGGAAAAACTCCTGAAAGATTTTCCCGACGCGGACCTACCCCGTCAATACTCAGATGATGTCCGGTATGTAATGGAATTAATTTCTCTTAATGAAGGAAGCTCGCATGTTTATATGACCGATACGGCGGCTGCGGAGCTGGGAAGGGAATTTCATGACAGATTCATTCTTAAACCCTGGGGTCTTGTAAATAAGGCGTACAGGCGCGTAAACGAGGACACGTACGACCCGTACAGTGTCCTGCGGATTATGGAAGAAGAATATATATATTCAGGGGATTTTGATGCCGGAGGTCACTACGATTATTTTACTAAAGATTTTATAAGCCAGTATGCCGGAGCCTATGACCGCCTTGGAAGCGAATTCTTCCGTGAGGGTAATACAGATAAGGCAATAGGGATGCACTATAGAGCCGTAGGAATCGATCCTCTTCTGTGGAGAGGATGGTCAAACCTGGCTTATGTATCCTTTCAGCAGGGAGATCTTAAGAGTGCTGCCGCATATTACAGCCAGGCGGCCCGGCGCGCAACCCAGTATATGAACATGTATACCAGGCGTGATTTCTTTAAACCTTCGGTTGCAGGACTGTTTAACAGCCTTGGCGCAGTATACGAAAGAAAATACAGGGAAAGCCGGAATGAGGAGCATTTTGTGCGAGCTCTTGAAAATTACAACAAAGCGCTTGAATTAAAGCCGGACTTTACCCAGGCTTATTACAATATCGGAGTTTTATACTGGATCCGAGGATACTGGAACGAAGTAGTAAAAAATTTTCGTATAGCCCTGAGACATAACCCCGATAATGCGGAAATTCAGAGGTATCTTAATATTGCTGAAAGGAATTTGCAATAAATAAGTCAATTGTGCTAGTATCTTTTTATGTTTGTATATTTATCGCAGCTTAAATTTTTAGCCGGAGTTTACCTTGGCTGGGGCATAGGAGCGAACGATAATGCCAACATTTTCGGTCCGGCGGTTGCGACAAACGCGATTAAATATAAAACAGCAGTTATATGCGCCGCTGTTTTTGTCTTTCTTGGATCTGTTGTCGAAGGGCCCGGCCTTATGGGAGATATTGCAGCTCTTGCCGGCGCGGAGTTTTCCGTATCCCAAACTATAAGTCCCGTAAATCTGGCGTTTACGGCCTCTCTTGCAGCTGCAATAACTATCACATTTCTTACATATCTTACGGTTCCGGCTTCCACTTCGCAGGCTTCCATAGGCAGTATAATGGGTATAGGCATAGTCCTCTCCGGACTTGCGGGAGCCGAATGGGGTGGGTTTTTAAGGATGTTTATTGTATGGGTTGTAAATCCGCTGCTCACCGGTATTGTCGCCTTTACTCTTTTTAAGATACTTGCCAAACCGGTCAACTATTTCATAAAATCAAGTATCTGGTATAACAGGATTTTTGCACTTCTTCTGGTAACTAGCGGATCTTACGGCGCGTATGCCCTGGGTGCGTCTCATGCCGCGGTCGCAACGGCTCCTTTTTACGGCAGCGGTTTATTTGGGACGCCCG
>PWMP01000222.1 GCA_003558145.1 Elusimicrobiota bacterium | reverse complement strand
CGGTTATCAGGCAGGTTTAAATTTTCCGTTCAGGGATTTTCCGGAAAAAATCAGTCCTCCCGAAATGAGTGTTGTCAGGAATGAGAATTTCAGACAGGCCCGACGGGAACTGGCCCGTCAGCTGAGTTGGGAAAAAATGTCCTTCAAGTACCTGGATGTTTTTCGTGAAGTTCTTGATACCGGGGACAAAGATTAACAATGCATTATCTACATATTCTTACTATGCATATCCCTGCCGGTCTTGAGAACCGGGCGTTCAGGTTTATTAATACGGCATCCGGCAACAAGCATTCTTTGCTTGTGATAAGCAGGCGTATTAACAGAAAATTTACAGACAGGCTACATACTGCAGTGGAAATAAATCACTGGAAGTATTGGAAAAATTTAAAACTTCCCCGTTTTTTAAGAAGTACGTTTCTAAAAAAATGGCTTAAGGCAAGAAAGTTTGACGTTTTTATATCATATAGCCAATTATCCTATCCGAAGCTGTGGGATATGATTTTTAAGAATACTTGCGCTAAAGCTGTTTATTACGAGGGCGGTTCAGCCTGGGTTAAATCCCGCTCTCATAAAAAACTTCTGGAAAGGTTTAATGCCTATATTGCAAATTCTGCAGCAAGCGCTTTGATGTTGGAAAATAAGTTTGGGATTAAAAAAGAAAAAATAAAAATAATACATAACGGGCTTCCGAAAAAAAGATTTGAAAACATAGAAAACAGTGTTTCTGCTGAAAAAGAAAAAGGAAAATTTGTTATATTGTTCCTCGGCAGGCTTATAGCCATAAAAGGAATCAATTCTCTCATCAGGGCAATGAAATATCTGGATAATAGTTTTGAGCTCTGGATAGTGGGTGAGGGAAAAGCTGCTGCTGCTTTGGAGAAAATTGCTCTGAAACTTGGTGTCAAAAACAGGGTGGTTTTTAAAGGGGTTCAGGTGGATCCAGCGCCTTTTATAAAAGCAGCGGATGTAATGGCAGTTCCTAGCGTGAGAGAGGCTATGCCTAATGTCGTTCTTGAAGCCGGCGCAGCCGCCCGGACGGTAATTGCCTCGGATATAGATGGCATACCGGATATAATAGATAGCGGCATAAACGGCATCTTGCTGAAACCGTCTGTAGAGATAGGGGATATGCCTGATTTTCATCCAAAAAAGTTTCACAAGCAGATTGTTGACAGCAGCAGAAACCTGTTTGATTCCCCGCGTTATATTGACCCCGAAGTACTGGCTCAAACAATTAAAAAGCTTAAGGCAGATCCGGGCCTGAGAAAAAAATTGGGAAAAAATTTATACAATACTGTAAAAAGTAAATTTATGATGGAAGATAAAATTAAACAAATAGAATTATTTATTGAAACTTTATTATGAACAGTAAGCTGAACTGGAAAGAATTAATAATTGATTTTTTTATTTATCTAGGAGTAATTGTTCATCTGAGTATGATACTGCCCTCTCCGCTTGGACCCGGGGGGCAGGATATAGGAATCCACCTTGCGCTGATTTTGCTTCTTGCAACGCGTAAGATAAATCTAAAAAAGCTTCTTTTAAATAAGCTTTCTTTAATATATCTTGTGTTTTTTATTTTGCTGGCGCTTTCCACAATTTTATATTCTGAAACTCCCGTTGCGATGAACGCAGTAAGGAGCCGTTTTAAAGCCGTATCACTTTTTTTTGTAATACAGATATTGTGTTTTTCAGACAGAAAAAACGATAAATTTTTCGTCTTGTCGCTTTTCCCGGCTTTTCTTGTATATATTGCTCTGGCAACTTTTATTCCGTTTTTAGCCGGCGTCGAACCCGGCAGGGTAGGCGGCATCAGGGCAATGGGCAGCCTGTGGCATAACAGGACGGCCCGACTGTGGAACATGGTTCTTCCCGTTACTGCTGCGTCTTTTTTCATAGTCAAATCAAGAGTATTGAAAGCAGTAATTGCTTTTTTTGTTCTTATTACCCTGGTAGGAGTGCCTATGACTCTCTCCAGGGCGGGAACTATATCGCTGGCCGCGCTTGTTTTGATTTTTGCCGGCGGTGTTTTTTTTCAACACCGCCGCCGGCTTTCCTGGCGCCGTTGGGCAGCCGGAGCGGCAATAGCCGTGGCTGTAGCAGGGACTGGGCTTGGTTTAAACTGGCCGGCTGTAACAGAGAGGTTTGCATCCGCCGACTGGACTTCATTTACGGGTAGGGTTGACGTTATATGGCCGGGGACCCTGGATGCAGTGCGCCAGCGCCCCGTCATCGGTTACGGTTTTTCTGATTTTACACAGGTTACCAGGCGTTTTATAGGTATAAGATACCGTCATGCTCACAATCTTTTTCTTCAGGTGCTTTTTGAAGGAGGGGTATTAACTTTTGCCGTATTCATCTTAATGTCCTGGTTTTTTCTTAAAAGAGCATGGAAAATAATGAAACGAGAAGATAAAACTTTATACGGACTTTCCTTTATAAGCGTCTTTATTGCAGTAATGGTTATACACGGAATGATAGAGTATATAAGGTTTATTCCTTTTGCATTTTT
>PWMP01000045.1 GCA_003558145.1 Elusimicrobiota bacterium | reverse complement strand
GCCTGGGCGGCCAGTTTGCGACTCAACCGTCCGATGTAGCGACTCAGGGACTGGACCAGTTGTTCGTCTTCATCGGCGGCGGAATCGCCAAGTTCCGCGGCCAGGGAAACCAGGCGGTCGGCTTCGGCGGGGAGGTCGAGTCGAAGAAGCCGGACAACCGCTACCTGGAGCAGGCGACCACCCGCGACTTCATCGATTACGGGCTGGAGCCGGAGTTCATCGGGCGGCTCCCGGTCCGGGTGGTCTGCGAGGACTTGAACGAGAAGGACCTCTTCCACATCCTGACCCGCTCCGAGGGGTCGGTGATCAAGCAGTACGAGGCCTCCTTCGACGCCTTCGGGATCACCGCCGCCTTCACCCGGGAGGGGATGCGGGAGATCGCCCGCCTGGCGGCCAGGGAAGACACCGGGGCCCGGGGGCTGCTCACGGTCGGCGAGCGGATCCTGCGGGACTTCAAGTACGAGCTACCCTCGGCCGGGATCAAGCGGTTCAGCATCGACCGCCGGCTGGTCCGCCACCCCCGGGCGGCCCTGAAAAGAATTCTCCGGGACCCGGGGTCGGCTGACGACGCCGACCTCCGGGAGAGCGTCACCCGCTTCGAAAAGGATTTCGAGCAGAGGCACGGGCTGAAGATCACCTTCACCCCGGAGGCGGCCGCGGCCGCGGCCGGCCAGGCCGGAGCGGCGAAGATGTCGCTGGAGAAGTTCTGCGGCCTCCTCTTCAAGGACTACCCCTACGGCCTGCGGCTGATCCGGGAGAATACCGGGGAGCGGGAGTTCACCATCACCCCGGAAGCGGTGGAAAAACCCGGCGAGATTCTCAACGGCTGGGTGGAAAAAGCCTACCGGAAAAGGTAGCACAGACATTTTTGTCTGTGCGAAATCCCCACTGCCTCAAAGCCAACCACCACCGCTCATCCTGTAGGGGACGCGATGCTACCGGCCGGACATCCGGTATCTCCGGAAGGTGTGACTGTCCCCTGTCAGCAACTTAAGAAACTTGGGGTGGAGGAATAGCTTTTCCCTGCCTACCTTGTGTTCTAGAAGCACACCGATATCAACCAGGGATTTCAGATAATTGGAAGCGGTCTGACGTTTGGCGATATGGGATTCCACCAGATTTCCAATCCGGCAATAGGGCTGGATGAAAATCATCTCCACCAGTTCCTGAGAATAGATCTTCGGCAGCCGGTTGCGGACAAATTTACAGGTATGCTCGAGCAGTTCGGAGATGGCGTTGATCTTCGCTACCGTCCAGGCGGAAGTGTTTTCAAGGGCGTCCAGCATATAGAGAATCCAGGCTTCCCATTCGCCCTTTTCGGTGACACCCCGCAACAAGCGATAGTATTGAGTCTTGTGGTTGATGATGTAACGACTGAGAAAGAGAACCGGGATCTTCAGCAGATCTTCCTGAACCAGGAAGAGAATATTGAGAATCCGGCCCGTTCGGCCGTTGCCGTCGGTGAAAGGGTGTATCGCTAGAAACTGGTAATGCATCAGGGCGAAGCGGATCAGGGGGTCAATCTCTTCCGCCTCGTTGATAAACTTCTCCCAATTGGCCAGCTTTCCCCGGATAAGACTCTCTCCTTCCGGCGGCGTGTAGATGACGTTTTTGGTTTTTTCATCGGCAATTACCGTACCCGGGACATCGCGGATATCGATCTCAATATTCCGCAGGGTCTGGCAAACCTTGACTGCTGTCGCCGTGCATACCGGTCGGGTGCTCAAAGCCAGATAACCCTGATACAGGGCGGTCCGGTACCTTAATGTCTCCTTGACCGCCGGATCCCTGGCTTCATCTTCCGCCGAGGAATACCGGAAAAGATTGTCGGTGGTGGTTACAATGTTCTCGATCTCGGAACTGGCGTTTGCTTCCAGAAAAGGAATAGTGTTGATCAGAACCGACTGATTGGGGATCAGTCTTCCGGCGGTCTTCAACTCCGCCAGGACCCGGGCCGTCCGGACGCATTTTTTCAAGATAGTTTTCGATTCAATATCGGCCTCAGGCGGTAACCCAAGCAGTTCATTAAATGGCTTGGACCGATCAATTTTCATCTTCGCTTCTCACTTATATATGTCGATATAATTATATTTAATCGACATATTATTAATATATGTCGATTACGTCGACATATCAAGATAATATGTCGATATTTTTATACTATATCGACATATACCCGAATTATGCTGTAACCGCAATGGAAAAAATGAACTCAGAGATCCTAGCAAACGAGCCAATTTTTTTAGGTTTTCAAAAATTTTTTGTGGCGTTTGTAGGTTTCCTATCTCTTAATCAATTAAAATGGTAAACATTCGGTAAACCCGGTAACGGAGTACCTCCCGGGCGGGCTTGTCTCAACACAAGATTATCGATCATCCGGATGTTGAGGGAACCCATCATCATCCAACTCGGAATTGTGCCGCCCCCTGCGGGGGCTCTGAGATATTTTTTTGCCGCTCCAGTCCACGGGCTGACGCCCGTGGCTAAAAAGAAGTGACGCCCCCTGCGGGGGCT
>PWMP01000009.1 GCA_003558145.1 Elusimicrobiota bacterium | reverse complement strand
GCATCCACTGGCGTGGCATCACCTACCAAATCGACGGCCCCCGAGATATCCGAATGATCGAGTATCGCCCGTTTCAGTTGAAGCACGAAACTCTGGCACGTGGCACATCACTATGACCCCTCTGGATGCATGAGTATTACATGAAACGACTGATTAAATCGATCGACCGTTCTCGAGCCGATAGGGTTGTAAAAATCATCCGTCCCTATCTCTCCGGATTGACCCTGGATGTCGGATGCTGGAATGGCGAAGTCGCCTCGCGACTCGAACTTGATGAGCTTATTGGAATCGACATTGTAACGCCCCCAGATCCTCAGATTCCAGTCACCCTCTATGATGGCATACACATTCCCTACGCCAATCAAAAATTTGAAACCGTTCTTTGCTGCACTGCCTTACACCATGCGAATGCTCCTGACAAGTTATTGAACGAGATGAAACGCGTGGGGAAACGTCTTGTGATACTGGAAGACGCATACGACACCTTCTGCCAGCGATCATCAGTGCTTCTCCTTCATGCAATCGGCTCCAGATTAACGGGAATTGATTTCTCTGTGAAAGGCTTCCGCCATCATGATGATTGGTGCACGTTCTTCCGCAATCACGGCCTGCGAATTGAAAAGGCGAGTTCGGAAAAAGGAATCCAGCCTTATTGGCCTTTTTTAAGACATCATCTGTTTGTCCTGGAGGCAGACGAAGGAAACAATCACGATGAAACATGCGATAATAACCGCAATAGATTCCAGTTACGGTGACTTTCTGGTCGAGCACTGGCTTCCTTCGTTGGTAGACAACGTAACGCTAGACAACATTGATGTATGGGTCATCGATTACGGCTTAGCGTCGTCTCATACCATGGATTTAATGTCACACGACATTAAGCTACATGCTTGTCAACCGGACGGAAATATCACGAATATTCGTTATCGAGAAATTGCAAACATTCTCTGTCAAAATACATACGATCAAGTTCTTGCAATCGATGGTGGCGACATCATATTCCAGGATGACATAAGTCACCTGTTCGAACAGCACAAGAACCGTTTTCGAGGTGTGTGCGAAGAAATTCAAGTACCGTTTCATGAAGCCCTATTGCCGAAAGTCGATGTGCCCCCCGAAGTTTTTGAGAAAATCGCTGCATTTCTCGACAAAAAACCCACCATCAATGGCGGCATGATTCTTGGCCCATCTGGCAGATTTGCACAATTGTGGGAGCATTTCCAGAAGCTTTGGCGAAGCTATCAGATCTTTGGAACTGATCAATTGGTACTGAACTACTTACTTTATAGCGAGGGATTTGTTAGGCTGCCCAGCAAGTACAACTTTGCTATCTTGACAATGCGGTCTAACTATGTTGTTCGTCAGGGCGTCTTTTATGACGAGCGCGGCGACATCATTCCTGTCGTTCATAACTGTGGAATGCGGCAACTCACTCGTTCTGTCGCTCGCTTTGGATACGGGGTGAATCGCAATCAACCGAAACCTGTAACGACTGCCTTTTTACGGCTCTGTTTTCGTCTCATCAACGCTTGGCGCTGGTTTCGTTGTTTGTTTTCACAAAAAAAATTATCCGTCAAAAATGATGGGACCTAAGCTGTCGTGTTCTGCCGTTTTTTTTAGCTTCACTTCCATTTCACTGCCATGCGACCCGTGTAGTCAACGCGACTCAAAAGCAAAGGCAAGCCTTCCTCCTCGAAATACTGATCAACGGCCTTGCGCGCCCCTTCCCAGTGTCCATAGTCGTCAAGGATAAGAACTCCGCCAACAACCAAACGCGGGTAGAGATACGTCAAAGCGTGATACGTTGACTCGTACCAATCCGTATCTAGACGCAGAACTGCAATTCTCTGGGGACTCTGTTCAGGAATGGTGTGTTCGATTCTTCCCTTTACAAAATGTAAGCGATCCTTATTGTAGCCGGTCGAGTACATGTTCGCTTGAACACTCTCTAGCGAAGCAATGGCCCAGTTCCAGGACGCCGCTTGAGACTCGCAGTCTAGGACAGCAGTCGCAGTGTCTCCTTGCCAGTTTTTATCAGCGTCGGTTGGAGCTGGCATGCCTTGGTAAGTGTCAAATAAGTAGAGGTCTCGCGCCTCGTCATTGAACTCGAGCAGGGTCAGGGCGGCGGCCATCATGCTGCCACCTTGCCATACACCGCATTCGACTATGTCACCAGAAATCTGGCTCTTTACCACATATTTTACTGCTTCACGTAAAGCATATAACCGTTCGGGACCTGTCATTGTATAGGGGTGCACATGGCGAATCATTTTGATCGCTGCAGGGTCGAAATCAGGTTGACCAACAGGTGTAAGCTCATAGCCGGTCCGACGGACCAAATCATGAAACCCACATTTCAATCGCGTAAACATTGCGTACAACTCCTTTGAGAACTTTTATCATGTAAATTTCAAATAATTTGTGCTCCTAATTTACGTCCGGCGCATACCCGATTCAAAATCGTCCATCTACTCGGGCTTGACAATGCGAAAACCTGCCCACAGGCTAATGCGTGCGAG
>PWMP01000017.1 GCA_003558145.1 Elusimicrobiota bacterium | reverse complement strand
TTATCTTCAGTGTTTTGCATTCGTGTCCTTCGTGCTCTTCAGCCTCCGGCCCAGTGGGCCTACCTTCCAGCACGTAGGCCTACAGGACGGAGTCGGCCCCAGAGGGTGGTTAAACCGCGGAATCAGGGTTGAAACCACGGCGGATATTATTTCCAAGGGCCTCCACGAATACCTCGATTACCTGCAGGTGTGCTTCAATCGTTTAGGGGAGGCAATTTATGAATCGTACATTCAGCTTCCCAACGCCTAAGCCCATTTGGTGCGACAGTCGGGCTAAGGTTGGTCGACTCCGGCGGTGTCGGTATTACGTTTGGGGAAGAATGATCCGGAAGGTGGTTCCCTGTTCAACGACGCTTTCAACCTCGATTTGGCCCTGATGGGCCTGAACTACCTCGTGGCAAAGTTCCAGACCCATGCCGGTACTGGCCTCCCCGGCTGTTCCCGGTCGACCTGTGATGGATGGATTTTGGAAAAGTTTATCAACCCATTCCGGGGGTATTCCAACCCCCGAGTCGGTAACCTCAACCCTTAATTCATCGCTTTTGGTGATGCTTGCGCTGATCCGGATGTCGCCGTTTTCCCGATTGAACTTGATCGCGTTCGAAAGAAGGTTACGGAAAAGCACGGCGAGCATTTGCCGGTCTCCCTTGACGAGCATTGACTCGGGAATATTGATCTCGGTGGAGATCCGTTTTGCTTGAATTTGGATGGCGAAGCTCTGAAGCAATTCGGTGAGAATTTCCTTCAGAGGAAGTATTGTATGTTTCAGCTGATAATCGGACCGCTGCAAGCGTGCCCAAGAGAGTAGATTTTCCAGAAGACGATTGCTCGACTGGACGGAGCCTTCAAACATGCTCAAGTATTCCCGCCATTCCTCTCCATCGATGCCGTCCTGATGGGCTTTCATCAGGTTATAGATGCCAGCCATTTCACCAAAGGAGCTACGAAGGTCATGGGCGATGATGGCGAAGAGCTTGTCCTTCTGGCGGTTGGCCTCGGCCAGGCGTGTTTTCTCAGTTTGGATCTGTTCCAACATCTTCATGCGTGGGGAATCGTCCTGAAGCATGACCAGTTTCCCCCGAATCTTTCCCTGACTGGTCTTTATTGAATTGGCTCGGAAAAGCAGGCTTCGGCTTTCATCGGATGGCGGAGGGTTCAGGCGAACCCAGCCCGGACCGGAAGTTCTTAGAGCTTGCCGGATCCAGTCCGGCAGTCCCGGGATGGAATTCCATGAATTGCCGTGCGGAAGGTGTTCCCATTGAAAAAATCCAAGTGCTGCGTGATTAGCGTCAATCAGTCGATCCCTCCCATCGAGCACTATGCAAGGATCCCCGATGCTATGGAAGATCTGTTCCCTGGCGATGGGGACGATGTTAAGGAGCTGAAAACGGAAAATCGCCAAGGCGAAGATCAGACCCGAAGCGCTGAAGGCGAATGGAGTCGGATCGAGGTTTTTAATTGGAAGATGATTGAAAAAGTAGAGGGTGAATACCGCGTAAGGAAGGATAAGGGCGGAGAGCAGCGCGATCCATTGGGGATTCTGCCAGGAATAGTTTTTCTGGAGGAACCGCCGAATCAGATGGAAGGCGGCCAAGGCCCCCAGTCCGCATGAGTAGGCACTATGAACAAAATACCACCAGCCCGGTTCCAAATGAACCCGGAAGGTTTCTCCGGTTGGATCGATCCGGGCTTCGGCGTAAAAGAACGAATGTTTGGTGAAAGTGATTTGCAGTAGCAAAGTGCAGGCAGGGATCACCCACAACAGGGTATTCCATGGCCTTCCGGGGGGTTCCAACCCAACACAACGCCGGACCAGCAGGTACATCAAGACCGGTACTGCCGGAATCGCCAGATACTCCAAGCGAAGCCAGAAAAACGCGGTGGCTTCGTCCCTGGAGGATAATTCAAGGGCGTAGGTTAGGCTCCACCAGGCGGTTGCGACCATCAACAGGGAAAACAGTCTTCCTGCTTCCCGGTACCGAGCGCGTCGCATTTCGAGAGCCAGGAACAGGCTGATGGCTGTGGGAACCAAGAGCAGGGATCCAAGCCCATCGAAGGAGATGTTCATCAGCGAACGGAGCTATTTTTTTAATCCATCAAGACGGAATGGGACCGACAATGGCAATTCCCAAAAGGGTCAGGGTCCATCGGGCCCCTGGGTAGTCCATGACTGGCGAAGAACCGGGAAAGGGAGAGGGACGGTATGATGGAAGGAACGCTGGACTGGGGTGTTCCAAGCCGCTGGAGTATCAGGTCAATCCCTCAATAATCCGAATGATCGGAAGGAAGAGGGCAATGACAATGGCACCAACGATCACGGCAAGGAAGATGATCATAATCGGCTCGATGATGCTGGTGATCCCGTTAACTGTATTGTCCACATCCTCATCGTAGTTATCGGCTACCCGGTTTAACATTTCGGGAAGGTCTCCAGTCTCCTCACCGACCTCCACCATGCTCGTTACCATGGACGGGAAGACTGGCTCGTTGTCCATCGGAGCGGAGACCGTTTCACCATCACGAAC
>PWMP01000006.1 GCA_003558145.1 Elusimicrobiota bacterium | reverse complement strand
TTTGAAAGCACCTTTTCTTTGGCTTTTGCCGCAAGCTCCATCCATTTAGGCACATGAACGGCTTCTTTTGCGGCCTCCGGGTTCATAAGCGCCCTGCATCCTCCGCAGTCCGAATGCCCGCATACAACTATATTTTCAACTTTAAGTATTAAAACCGCATATTCTATGGCAGAAGTAGTGGCCAGGTATTCATCCGACCGGCGCCAGTACGGAATAAGGTTGGCAATATTTCTTACCACAAAAAGTTCCCCCGGAAGGCTTTTGGTTATAAGGTCGGGAAGGACCCTTGAATCGCTGCAGCATATAAAAAGGGTATGGGGTGACTGGCTCTGCTCCAGGCCCTTAAAAAGTTTTTTGTTTTTGCTGTACTCCGAACTGCAGAATTTTTTAACGCCTTTAAATAAGTCTTTCATTTTTTCTTCTCCGCTATAACCAGCATTTCAAAGTCTTCCGGCGTCAGCTTGTGCTGTCTTGAAAAAGCCCCCAGGTGAGCTCCGAAAATATCTATGCGCCCGTATCCAAGTGACTTCAGCATCCACGTTATTTCCGGAGGGATGTAATAACGTTCGCTGCATTTAAGCTGCCTGGCCTGACCGTCATCATCTTCAAAACAAGTGAGATTGTAATCACGAAATGTCATTAAGTCAAACCTGCTGTCCCTGTATGCGGCGCCGCCTTTTTTTCCGGGGGAATCATAGAACTTTTGCAGTGAATTGAAAATGGGAAACAGCCCGTTAAGAGTGGTGAATATGAATTTGCCTTCGTTTTTCAGGGCAGCCGTGGCGTTTTCAAGTATATGGTAATTCATCTCGTCGTTTTCCATAAGCGGAAAAGCTCCCTCGCAAAGCATTATGGCAAGATCAAACTCGTTTTTGAACGGAAGATTTCGCGCGTCATACCTGCGGAAATCAACCTTTACATTCGCCCGGGCAGCTTTTTGCGCGGCTCTTTTCAGCATTGATTCGGACAAATCAACTCCGCATACTGTGTATCCTCTTGAGGCAAGTTCTATTGAATGCCGTCCGGTCCCACATCCTATATCAAGTATCTTTACGGACTTATCAAAACCTGTTTCCTGTTCTATGAAATTACATTCTCCGACAGTTCCGTCAGTAAAACTTTCACTGTCATATTTACGGGCATAGTTTTCAAAAAGTTCTTCGTACCACTGTTTCATTTCTTGCAGTCTTTTAATTTATTTAAGTCCTTATTCTTGTAACCTATGTGCCCGGAATATACCTTTGTGGCGGAGAGGGTGGGATTCGAACCCACGGACCCCGTTAGGAGTCACACGCTTTCCAAGCGTGCCGGTTAAGCCACTCTCGCACCTCTCCGCATTTGAACCGGTAATCAATTATAGCCGCTTAAGAAATTATTTCAAACTTATTCGTATGTTGTCGGGACTGCCGAAAACCCGTATTCCTATTCTGGCTCCCCTTATGTGAGGATAGAAAATAAAATCAGCGTCTTCATTCCATATCAGTGTTCCGCTGCCGGTACCCCTGAGATCGGGCCCGGATGCTGAAAGACTTCTTAAAACAAACCTATCCCTGTCAATAAATATATCCGCATCAGCAGTTTCAAAAAGAAATTTACCGCGGCCGGAGCTTACAAGCCTTTCGTAAAGGGATGAAAGCGCATGAAGGTTTCTTACTTTTAAATCCCGCATATTGAGCCGCCCCTCAAATGAAGCACTGCCGCCGGCGGCGTAAATAGATCCTCTAAACTCGCTGTAACCATCGCCAACATATCTTTCAATATGAGGGAAAAACTCTCCCATGTTTTTCAGGTTTATATTGTCTCCGCGGACGCTTATTTCTACTGCCCCGGATGTATCAACAGTACCGGTTCCGGAAAAGGTATCCGGGCCGGCTTCAAAAATATACCAGTTAATTGCGGCCGTATCCCCGGCATAAGATATTCCGCCGCGGCTTCTGAGCCTGCGGCCGGAAGCTTTGTAGATGTTGCCGTCGGACTTAAATTCTATTCCTGTAAAATCCGCATCCCAATTAATATAAAAAACTCCGTCCTTCTGCTCTGCGTCTCCCCTGATTACAGGCATACCTTTAATCTCAAAATCCTCAGGAAAAAGCCCGTAAGGAAATTCTTCCATCGTATACCTTATCTCTGTATGAGGAGCCTGTGTAATATTGCTTATGGTTCCGGAGCCTTTAAGCCGGCCGCCGCTGCCTAATAATGTTATATTTTCTATACTGCCGCGCTTTCTTAACAAATCTATTTCACCTTTCATCTCCACTCTTTCAAGATGGTCCCTGTTTACATCCGCAGCCGCGGAAACAATAAAAGCCTGACGCAGTATAGAGGCCCTTACATCAAGATCCATTCCGCTGAGCTCTATTTCCGGAGACTCCACTTTTAAACGGCTGTTTTTAATTCCGACCTTAGTAACCTCAAACTGTATGCTTTCTCTATGCCTTTGTTGGGACCGTTGAAAAATATTTTCAATATCTTCAGCTGAAGGGAAACTTTCTATATTTATATCAGCCCTGTTAATGTTTATGTTATTAAAAACAAAACGGCCCCTGAAAAGAGAGATAATCCTGAAACCCATCCGTATTCTCCGGACAGAAATACGGGGAGCTGTTTTTTCTTCAATATCCCAGGGCTTTATTTCCACGTTTCTTAAGCTTAACTGTCCGGGCCTCAGAGATACATCGGATATATCTACATGCATATCCAAAGCTGCTGACGCTGACCGGATAAGAACGTTTTTTATTCTTTGGGGAGAAAATAGAATCCTAAACAAAATAAAGGATGAAACCATTAATGCGACAAGTATAAAAACAATTATTTTAAGTATTTTTTTATTTTTCATATTAACTTTAATTTCCGGTTTTAACTGAAAGATGGCGGAGGGAGTAGGATTCGAACCTACGGTGCCCGTGAGGACACAACGGTTTTCGAAACCGTCGCCTTAAACCGCTCGGCCATCCCTCCTCAATCCTACCATGCAAAAAGTGTTCTTTCCGTTTCCTGCAGATGCAATAGTAGGCCAGTTCTGTCCTCTATTACTGTATATCCTGCATACTGAACAGCCATAAACAGCACCATACCCAACAGCAGGGCGAAAACTGTTCGCAGTATTCTAAGCTTTGCCAGCTGGGACAGCAATATATAGAACACCATTAAAATCATTAATCCGGATGCTGCCAGTCCGAATATATATTCAGTGTCCAGCGGGAGGGTTAAAAATCCTCCCATTCCGTAAAACAGGAGGAAGGGGATAATAACAGTCTGAAGCAATGTCCTTTTAAAATAAATTAAAAATCCGCTGAGCAGAAGGTATACAGAAAAAGAACCGAAAAGCCAGTATATAAAAGGCATTCCGCCTCTCCATACTATCGCGGTCAGAGACATAACTCCGGCAAGTAATCCCGCTAAAGCAATTATTTTTCTCATCATCTTCTTTGTTTGAAAAACTCCTGCATAACTTCCGCGCTGCTGCTGCCCGCAATATCTGTTTCTATGAATTCCGTACTATGGGTAGACTCCCTGGCAGCTTCAGCAGAATAATATACTTTTTCAATTCTTGCCCTTTTTATGGCGGCCCGGCACATGGGGCACGGTTTGACTGTAGAATACATAACTGCTCCGTCCAATCGAAAATTTTTCTTATACCTGCCCCCTTCCCTCAAAGCTACCATCTCGGCATGGGCAGTGGGGTCGCTATCTGTGGATTGCCTGTTGTGGCCCCTGCCAATCACTTTTCCGTTTTCAACTACTACTGCTCCTACAGGTATTTCTCCGTTTTCAAGGGCTTTTTCGGCAATATTCAGAGCTTCATCCATAAATTTTTTGTTTTCTTTTTCGGACGGCATTTAAAAACCCCTCTCCGTTTTACCGGGACTGTTAAAATGGAGCGCCCGAGAGGACTCGAACCCCCAACCTGCTGATCCGTAGTCAGCCGCTCTTTCCAGTTGAGCTACGGGCGCTCTTTGGAACAAATTATTCCGGTGTTATTATAGTTAAAAGATTTGTGCAGGTCAAAAAATCCGGCAGGATGCATCTACTATGTTCTGCTTCTTTTGAATAGTTCCTTCTTTCCAAAATTTTGATCGGGTATCCGCCACTCCCTTCCGTATCTGTGGCTTAAGTATCCTTCGTAGTCTTCCGGTAAAGAATAAATACTATTTAAAACTTTTTTCTCGATCGTATTTTTACAAAATTTTTCCGGAATTTTTATCAGCAGGTAATCACGTTTGTATCTTATCCCGTAGCAATAAGTATCATTTAGTTTTTTTAACAGGAATATCTCTATTTTTCTTATGCCTTTTTTTAAGGGTGTGTCTACTTTTATTTTCCTTATATCGCCTTTTTTAAAGCATTTTGCATCTCTATCGTATTTTACAAGTTTGCACTTTATTTTTTCTTTTTTTAAGTCGGATACGATTTTATTCAATTTATCCGTTTCCTGGTAATATATAACCAGGTCCGCATCCTTATCCCACGGTAAAAGCCTGTTTTCTCTTACGGCTCCCAGAAGGGTTCCCCCTTCAAGCCAGTACTTTATATTGTTTTTTTTAAAAACGTTTTTTATTTTCTCCAAAATATTCAGTATTTTCTCCGACCGGGCTTTTATTCTACGTTTTTTATATCTTGTTAATATGCTGTTCATATCATTTCCGAAATTTTTGAAAGAAGTTCTTTTTTATTGAAAGGTTTAAGCAGAAAAGCTGACAGCCCCTCCGGTTTCAGCGTTTCATAAAGATCCCTATCTTTTACCAGCCCGGAATTAAATATTACAGGAGCTCTTACACCTTCGTCTCTCAGTTTCTTAATGCTTTTCCACCCGCTTGACTCCGGCATAATTACATCCGAAACTATAAGGTCGTATTCCGCAGCAAGCCCTTTTTCAATGAGTTCCCGGCCGGTACGGGCAACGTCTACCTCGTACTTTCCGGAAAGTATGAGCTGAAGCAGCTGTATTATATCCGGATCATCATCGGCTATGAGTATTTTTTTCTTTTTATCCATATCTTTCTTTGCCGAAGGAGACTGCAGAGGGTTTGCATCCTTTTTTTTGCGCAGAAACATTTTCTGTCCCATTACTGATTTGACCGTATTTAAAAGCTGGTGGCTTGAAAAAGGACTGACAAGAAAATCATCAACACCCGGGAAATCTCCGGCAAGATCAAAACCTTCGGGTATTATCATTATAACCGGTACTTTTTTAATTTCCGGGTTTGAGCTTATTTGTCCGGCAATCTCATATCCCGTAGCTTCATCCATAATATAATTCATTATGATAAGGTCGGGATGGGTTTTAATGGCTTTTTCTATACATTCCGGCCCCGCAGAAGCTTCTATAAGGCCGGCCTGGTAGCCGCGCAGAGCCATTTTTACAAAAAACCGAACATCTTTGTCGCCGCCGGCTACAAGCATTCTTTTTGCCGGGGTTGTCATCACATTATTGCAAGCGCAATGGCTATAATACTTAGAGCCGAAGATATTATTCCAAGGGTAATTAATAAATTGCTTTGTTTACTTTCCTCTTGTTTATCTTCTATAAGAATATTATTGACGGTTATATTCTTTTCGGTAATCCGCTCCAGACTGTCAGTCGCTTTTATATTTATTTCATTTTCTCCGTACTTGAGATTAATACCCGCAACAAAACTGCCGTCGGCTTCAGAGCGGACCGGATTGCCGTTTATATGAATTCTGGAGCGGGGTACGGCCCGGCCGCGCAGCGTAATGATTTTGCTGGCGATTTCTTCCCCGTCTTCAGGAGAGGTAATTATTATCCCGGGAGGATCCGTGCTTACTGTAAAGGAAGCAGGCCGGGAAAACCGGCTTATCAAACCCGAACTGTCAACAAAAGCAACGCGCCAGAAGTAATCCCCGTCAGGAAGATCGTGAGCAAAATATTCCGGGGAAGCACGATCTACCTCCTCTTCTACCAGGAGCTCGAAAAAATCTTCGTCAGAGGCTATATGCATAAGTATTTTTTCTGCTTCTCCCCTCCGCGCTCTTTCGGCAGGAATATTTATTCTGTCCATAAAAAAGGAAAAATCTATGTCGGATGAAGCAAGAAGATCCGCCGGAGCTTCATCCGTTTCTATATCTCTCCCCTCAAACTCCGGAGCTTCGGGCAGTTCAAAAGGCCTTATGGGCGGCACATCAAACTCGGCTCTTGACATATATCCCTCCCGGACAGTGACTCTTTCTCCCGCGGAGATGAAATCAACGGAGCCGCGGAATACACTGAGAGTTGTTGTTTTCTGTTCATCAACTTTTGCGCTGTATTCCGAACCGCGCATAGGTTCGATAACTGCGGAATCGGTTAACACTTTTACGTCTCGCGCCCTCAGCTGACCAACATCAAGCGAAACTACATCCTCCCGGGCAGGTTCGGGGGTAAGAAAAACAAGGGAGTTTTCTCCTATTCTCGCATAACTGTCGCTGGCAAGGTACTGTATTCTTGCATAAGAATTGGCTGAAGTTCTTACTCCGTCATCCGGATAAAGCCTTTCTCCAAGCACAGCCGGACTCCATGCGGCCTGCTTGCTTTTTCGCATTCTTACCTGGTTGCGAAGCTCCACAAAATCAGCAATCTCGTTTCTTACCATTTCAACCGGAACAAAAATTCTGTCTCCGGGATAAATTAAATTAGGATTACCGGTTGGAATTTCGTTATATTCCAGAAGTTCCGGCCAGCGATGCGGCTCATCAAGATACCTCTGCGCAAATCTTGACAGAGTATCGCCCGGAGATACTTCTATTTCTATAAGCTGAATCTCCGCCGCCTGGGCAGCCAGTCCGGCAGGCAGGCTTATGAACAGAATAAAAACAAAAGAGATAATAACACTTAAGCTCTTCATCTTATATAGTTATAATACAGAAGAAAACATCGTTCAATCTGTTGCCTTTTTGTCATCAGAAGAACTCTCGCCGGATTCCCGGCGCGGAATCCAGAATTCAAACCTGGATCCTTGTCCGGGCTGGGATTCAGCCCATATTTTTCCGCCGTGAGCCTCAACAATATATTTTGTTATGGTTAGCCCCAGGCCGGTGCCTTTTCTTTTTCCCTTGCTTCCTTTGACCTGTTCAAACTTATCAAATATTCTTTCGCACATTTCTTTTGGCATTCCGGACCCGGTATCTTCAACAGCGACATGAATTCTGTCCCCTTTGTCTTCAATTTCTATTCTGACTTCACCACCTTCCGGCGTAAATTTAAGAGCATTGCTAAGAAGATTTGTAAGTACCCGGTCAATGAGGTTTTTATCAACATTTATTTCCAAAATTTCATTTTTCTGGATGGCCTTAAGCTCTACTTTATCTCTCTTAGCCTGCATTGACATCGTATTTACAGCCGAATCTATTATGTCGCTGCGGATATTTGTCGGTTCACGCTCCAAATGCATACTCCCCGATTCCATTTTGGCAACATCAAGTATGTCGCTTATCATAACAAGCAGCCGCTTTGATGACCTGTCTATTATTTCCAGGAATTCTTTCTGCTGTTCGTTTATTTCACCGGCTGATCCGTCCATCAGAAATTCAAGAAAACCTCTTATGGATGTCATCGGGCTTCTCAGGTCATGTGTTATGGAATGAATAAAATCATCTTTCATCTGCTCGAGTTCTTTTTCAAGTGTTATGTCTCTTATTACAGTAACGGTTCCCAGGTCCTGGCGGGATTCGGCCTGGGATACAATTGATGTCTCTGCCATAAGATGTTTAGATACATTTTCGTTTGAAAGATCCAATTCCTTTACTATGTGCTCTTTCTTTTCCCTTGCTTCCCGGAGACTTTCGTATATTTCTTCTCTTTTTATGATATCCTGAATCTTTTTTCCCTCAAGCGATTCATCTATTCCCAGCAGCTGGCCGGCACGCTTGTTTGAAAGCATTATGCTGCCTGAATAATCAGTCATTATTATACCGTCCGCTATTGAGAACAGGATGGCGTTCATTTTGTCAGCCTGCATCTCCGTATAGCGTTTAAGCTGCTGGGTCATTACTGTAAAAGTACTGGCCAGTTCGACAACCTCATCTTTAAGCTTTACATTCTGAAGCCATTGCCTTATTGGTTCCGAATTAAAATTACCAACGGCTATTTCCCTGGCAACTCCGGTAAGCCGGATAATAGGAGACGTTAAGCTCTGAGCAAGAAAATATCCGATGATACAGGCCGCAATCACTACGGCAACGAGAAGATAAAGGGCGTTTCTCTGCATAACCCTGGCGGAATAATAAGCTTCAGCCTGATTCTGCTCAACAATGGCACCCCACCCCAGCCCTGCAAAAGTAGCAACAGGAGCGTATGCGCCGACTATTTTTTCTCCGGTTTCTGTATCTTCAAACTCTATGCTGCCTAAAAGCCGGCCGGAGAGAACCGCCTCTACAATCGGCCGGTCTGACACTGATGTTTTATCCATTCCTTTTTCTACTTCGGGATGCAGTATAATGCGGCCCTTAGAATCAACTACATAGGCAAAGCCCGTTTGGCCTATTCTGGTTCTTTCTACAAGCTTAAGCAGGCCGGATAAATCTGTTTCAATAAAAATAAACATATTTTCCGCAAAAGGATATACTACATCAAGACTGGGTATGCCATACTGATAATACAGTTCGCTTACAGCAAATTCACCGGTCCGGCGGGCTTTAATAAAACCTTCATGGCTTGACCTGTTTTCAAGCGCAACTTTACCTTCCAGTTCGGGAGCATATACTTTTGTAATCTCTCTTCCGTCTTCTGTTACCAGGCTCACTGTAAGCAGGTCCTCGCTGGAGGCAAGCATCGACCTGAGCAGACGCTCAATAAGAGTCCAGTCAAGGGGCGGACGGCCGTGCGTATCTATAACAAAAACAATCATATCCCTTAATTTGTCCATGTGTGATTCTACGGCATCAGAAATTCTTGTCGCCTGGTTTATCTGAAGTTCAAGCGTAAGGTCCTGGAGACTGACGCGATTAATATCTATAAGCCTCATACCCACAATAAAAATAGGTATGGCTGAAATGGTAAGAAGAACTATAAGAAACTTATAAAATATTCTTATTTTCCTTGGTTTTTTTAATATCATATTTCTATAAGGCTGTATTCAAGCCCCTTTCCCTTGAGAAATTCAAGGTCTTCCCTGCGGTTTGTAGCCACAATGACAACATTGTTGCTGCTGTCCTTAAGTATTTGAGCAACCTGAGCGCAGCCGTTTTTATCAAGGTCGCAAAAAGGATCATCAATAATTAAGACCTTTTCGCAATTACGGTATTCTCTTGCGGCACGGAGTAAGGCCAGCCGTTTTTTCTCGCCTCTTGAGAGGCTCCATGGAGAGCGCTCCATAATAGAAATATTCAAACCAATTTCCTTAAGCTCTTCGGAAAGCTTTTTAACATCTTCGGGATTATCTGCTCCCAGCTCACAGGCGCAGCTGCTGTGAAGGAACTCTCTTTCCGGAACCTGGGAAACCAGGCTCAGACGGCCCTGGTTCCGTATTTCACCGCTGGCAGGCCTGTTCATACCTGCAAGAGTTTGCAAAAGTGTTGTTTTTCCGCTGGCGGGCGGCCCGTATATAACATTAATACCCTTATTAAAACTGGCGCTGAAATTGCTTATTACCTGACGCGATCCGTCAAAACTTGTCATTTCAACTGTAAGTTTCTCAACCTGCATTTTAATTAAGGTCCTCTATGCGGCCGCCGTATATACGCATTTTTTTCCATTGTTCTGAAGTAAATCTTCTGTCGCCGTCAGGAAGAAGCAGTAGATGAGTCGGGGATTCCTGTTGAGAAAAATACTGAAGAGCGCGGTCTATGCACTCATCACGGGGCGGTGAATCTATAATTATAAACGGCCGCTCTGCAATATATGCACAGGCAAGAGCGACCCTTGCTTTCTGCGAATAGGAAAGCTCCAGAGCGCTGCTTGACATTATCGCGCCTAATTCAAGCAAATCTATACATTTTTCCATTACGGGCCCGCTGCCGGAGGATTTAAGTTCTTCTCCAACCCTTGTAAATAGAAGCTGGCTTTCCACGTCTTCAAAAAAAGCTGATGCCGTACGGGTACCGCCGCAAATTTGTCCGTCTGAAGGCAGGATAAGTTTAAGAAGAATTTTTGCAAGAGTAGTTTTTCCGCTGCCGTTGTCTCCGAAAACAACTGTGTTGCGGCCTCTTTTAACTGTCAGGCAGGCCCCGTTTAAAATACTCTTCCCTGAAGGAGGCGGGGTTGAATATGAAACATTTTTCAGCGCAAGCATA
>PWMP01000005.1 GCA_003558145.1 Elusimicrobiota bacterium | reverse complement strand
TGGCTAGAGCGCTGCTCTTACACGGCAGAGGTCACAGGTTCGACTCCTGTTCCGCCCACCATACACCTGCCGGTCGCTGCTTTACGTTAATGCGGCCACCAGAAAGAAATCAAAAAACTTAATAAAAGGAGAAATTTATAATGGGTGAAAAAGAACTGCTTAAAAAAGAAGTAAAACATTTTGACATTAAAAAGATAAACAGCATCCCTCTCGTAGAAGAATACGCTGATATGTCTTTCCAGGCAAGGAACCTTGCCCGCGGCTCGCGCATTTACGAAGCCATGCTTAATGATAAGGATTGCGCAGTGATTCTCTGCCTTGCGGGTTCTCTATTCAGTGCGGGGCTCAAAAAAGTTGTATATGACCTTGTCAGAGAAGGAATGGTTGATGTTATAGTTTCAACCGGAGCGGTTATTGTAGACCAGGATTTTTTTGAGGCCCTGGGGTTTAAGCATTATGCCGGCTGCATATATGCCGATGACGGCGAGCTTATGGAAAAAAGGATAGACAGAATTTACGATACGTACATAAATGAAGATGAATTAAGGATATGCGATGAAACCGTAAGAAAAGTTGCCGATGCCATGGAAGAAGGAGTGTATTCTTCCAGAGAATTCATCAAATCTATGGGAGAGTACCTTAAAGATAATAATATTGGGGAGGACTCAGTCATAAGGGCGGCCTATGAAAAGGGTGTTCCGATTTTTGTTCCTGCATTTTCGGACTGCAGTGCCGGGTTCGGACTTGTCGAACACCAGTATAAGAGAAAAGATAAGGGTAAAGTGGCAATCGATTCAGTAAAAGACTTTCTTGAATTGACCAGGATAAAGCTGGTCTGCGCCCATACGGGACTTTTAATGATAGGCGGAGGCGTCCCCAAAAATTTTGCCCAGGATATAACGGTGTCTGCGGATATTCTGCAGCCTGGCGCGGATATGCATAAATACGCTGTCCAGATAACCGTGGCCGATGAAAGAGACGGAGGCTTGTCCGGTTCGACTCTTAAAGAAGCTCATTCCTGGGGTAAAGTTGATGAGGGAATGGAACAAATGATATATTCAGAAGCGACGTTAACTTTTCCTCTTCTTGCAAGCTACGCCTACCACCGGGGAGCCGGCAAGGGAAGGAAAGACAGAAATTTCAATCTTTTTCTGGAGGAAAACAATGAATAATTCAGTACCGTCAAAGGTTTTTCTTACAAAAGGTGTAGGGGTTAACAAAGACAGGCTGGGTTCCTTTGAGCTTGCATTAAGGGCTGCAGGAATAGAAAAATGTAATCTTGTTTACGTTTCAAGCATACTTCCTCCGGGGTGCAAGATAATATCCCGCCAGAAGGGGTTGGAACATCTGCAGGCCGGACAGATAACTTTCTGCGTTATGGCCCGCAATGATACCTGCGAAGCCAGCCGGCTTGTTTCCGCGGCCATAGGCGCGGCTCTTCCCAAAAAGGAAAAAAATTATGGTTATCTTTCCGAACACCATTCTTTCGGCCAGACCGCTAAATTTTCCGGTGACTATGCCGAGGATCTTGCAGCGACCATGCTGGCCACCACTCTGGGGGTATCTTTTAATCCGGAGCAGGCCTGGGATGAAAGAAAACAGGTGTACAGGGCCAGCGGGCATATTTTCAAAACCAGAAGCGTATCCCAGTCGGCAGAAGGAAACAAAGACGGACTCTGGACCTCAGTTGTAGCAGCGGCTGTGTTCTGCGCCTGATTTAAATGAGCAGTACCGTTCCTTTTAATTTCGGCGGGCTGGAAGACGAATTTAGCGCTTACGAAAAAGCTAAAACGGTCATACTTCCTGTACCTTTTGAACAAAGCAGCAGCTGGATCAAAGGTTCGGCCCGGGGTCCAGAATCGATAATAAATGCTTCACGCCATATGGAGCTTTATGACATTGAGACGGATAGTGAAGTTTACAGGAAAGGAATGCATACAGCCAGTGCAGTAGAACAAGACAGCGCCGTTTCAATGGTAGATGAAGTATACAGGCGGAACCTGGAATTTCTTAAGGACTTGAAATTCCCGGTTACTGTGGGCGGGGAGCATACAGTTTCTATAGGCGCTCTTAAAGCTGCTTCTGAGTATCACGGGGGACTTTCCGTTCTGCACCTGGATGCGCATTCTGATTTCCGCCAGAGCTATGAGGGAGACCCCTACAGTCATGCTTGTGTTATGGCGAGGGTCAGAGAGTTTGGCGCGGATATTTTTTCGGTCGGCATAAGAAGCATGGATTTTTCTGAAAAAGAAAGTCTTGAAAACTCAAAAACAGTTTTTGCGCACGAGGTTTTTAATGACAAAAATTGGGAAAAAAAGGTTTTAAAAGGATTGAAGGATAAGGTTTTTATCGATATAGATCTTGATGTTTTTGACCCGTCTGTAATTCCGGCTACAGGGACCCCCGAACCCGGAGGTATGCTCTGGCAGCAGGTCACGGGACTTATAAAAAAAATCGCAGAAAAAAAACATGTTGCGGGGCTGGGGGTAGTAGAGCTTTGTCCTGTTGAAAACAGCAGCATATCGGAATTCGCGGCTTCGGTTCTTATTTATAAGACTTTAAGCTATATAAATACCGGTTAAGCAGTAGCCTTCCTTACGGTCCTGAAACGTGTATACTTCTTTTTTTAAAAGTTTGTTTTTTAGAGTAGAAATACCTGGTAAACTTCTATTTTACAAAGCAGAGTTAATTTGATACAATTTCCCGAACAATAATGAAAAATATAATAAGAAAAACAATAATGTTTTCCGCGTTCCTGCTTTTTTCCGGGTACACTGCGTATTTTTCTGCATCCCGCGCGGCTGCAGAAGAGGTGTCTGATACCGGAAGGCCCGTGATTGCGGAAATAATTATTGAAGGAAGCAAAAGTGTTTCTGAAAATTCTATTTTAAAGACTCTTTCCTTCAAATCCGGAGACATTTTTGACGAAAGAAAAGCCGTCGCAGCCGTACAGGATCTTTATGCAATGGATAAATTCAGTGATATTTCGGTTTACGTGGAAGAAGACGAAACAGGCAACATAAAAATAATTTACAATATCACTGAAAAACCCGTCATAAAAAAAATAGAATTCAGAGGCAACGAGGAAATACGCTCCCGCAGACTTAACAGGGAAATTGATATTTTTTCCGGCTATTATTTTGAGGGTGCCGTTGTTTCCGCTCAAACAGAAAAACTTAAAACCTACTACAGGGAAAACGGTTATGCGGCGGTAAGCATAGATGCCTATACTACTTTTGACGAAGATAATAATGAAATTGAAATAACCTTTCATGTCAATGAAGGTAATAAAATAGATGTGGAGTCGCTTCAGATTATCGGGGTTCTTGAAAAAGACTATAAAAAAGTAAGAGATCTTATTGAACTTAAAAGCGGCAAACCCTATAGGGAAAAGGTTCTGAGCGAAGGGATAGAGGCTGTAAAGGAACATTACCGCAATAACGGTTACCTTCACGCCGAAATAACCGGCCCCATGCTTACTTTTGACCCTGAAGGAAGAAAAACTTTTATAACTATTTTTGTAAAAGAAGGTTTCCAGTACAAAACAACAGCCATAGAAATAAGCGGCAATGAGCTCATTACAGAGCAGCAGATTAAAAGGGCCATGCCCCTTAAAACGGGCGCGGTTTACTCGGAGCAAAATCTTCATATGTCTGTTGCCTCCATACAGGAGTTATATGCCGAGATCGGGCGTGTCAGCGCTCGTGTTTTACCATCCCATGACTATAGGACAGAAGACCGGGAAGTAGATATAAAATTTGAGATTTACGAAGGACCGGAAGTAAGAGTAAGAAACATACACATAGCCGGCAACAAAAGGACCCGGGATTATGTAATAAGAAGGCATATAACAGTTGCTGAGGGAGAACCTTTTGACCTTACACAAATAAGAAGGTCACAGGAAAGAATTTTCCGCCTTGGTTTTTTCCATGACGTTATGCTTGATATGGCTCCTACTGAAGCAGAGGATGAGATTGATATAATTTTCAGGGTTGAAGAGCAGCAGACCGGAATGGCAAGTATAGGAGCGGGTTATTCCAGCCAGCAAGGCGTTATGGGAACCCTTCAGGTTTCTCAGGAGAACTTTATGGGCCGGGGCCAGCGAATAGCCGCAATGTGGGAATTCGGCGGCAGGATTCAGAATTACCGGCTCAGTTTTACCGAGCCCTATCTTTTTGGAAATCCTATGCCTTTCAGCGCCAGCCTCTACAGCACGGACCGCCGCCGCCGTCATTATACCGGACGGGATTACAGCGAAAGGCGCCGCGGCGGAAGCGTTTCCCTGGGAAGACATTTTACCAACGTTTTTACCGGAAACCTGCGTTATGCCCTGGAAGAGGTTAAAATACACCGCGTTTCGTCGGCAATAAAGGATGATGTGCCGGAAGAAAAAAGGCTTACTTCCTCGCTTACTCCCAGGATAACTTTTGATACCAGGGACTATCCTTTTGACCCACGTACAGGTTATTATCTGAGATTCCAGAACCAGATTGCGGGCGGAATATTAGGCGGAGATGTCAATTTTTCCAAATTTGAATCCAAAAAAACCTACTTTCACCCGCTATATAAAAATATTGTAGGCGTGTTAAATCTTGAAACCGGCGCGGCCTGGCCTTACAGCAGAACTGATAAGCTGCCTGCATACGAAAGTTTTTATATAGGGGGTTCGGAATCCGTGAGAGGTTATGAGTACTATGAAATCGCCGGTGAATATAAGACGGTGTTAAATGCCGAGATAAAATTTCCCATAGTACGAGACAGGAGACAAACTATTCTTCAGGGAGCGGTATTTTATGATGTAGGCGGCGCCTGGGACAGTCCTTACGATGCCTCTTTAAGATTTCAGGAAGGTCACCTGCACCGTGGATACGGTGCCGGGATAAGATTTAAGACCATGGCTTTTCCGATACGAATTGACTGGGGGTACGGTATAGACAGACCCGATCCGGGCGGAAAATGGTATTTTACCATGGGAGATATATTTTAAATGAAATTAATCAAAGCAATTCTGCCAGCGTTTTTCTTATTTGCTTTTTATTCTCCTGCGGAAACCCTGATAATAACCTCTTCCCGGCTTGCATATGTTGATATTGAAAAAGTATATGAAAATTTAATTATGGTTGATAACGCGCGCGCTGCTCTTGAGAATTTAATTGAAGAAAGAAGAGCGGAAGTGGAAGAGCTTCAAAACAATATTGATGAGCTCCGTGCAGCCATTGAGTTTCCGGATGAAAAAGAAATAGTTCCTGAAGACGAAACAGAAGAGCCCCGCGATCTACTGGAATCAGGAGAGGATCCTGAAGAAATGATCGCGGAGAAGGAAAAAGAACTTGGCAATCTCAGGGAAACTTCAGTCTTGGAAATACAGCAAAAAAACCAGTCTCTGCGCAGCAGCATAATGAGCGAAATTTATGATACCATTGAACAACTTGCCGCAAGAGAGGGATACACTGCCGTTTTAGACGGCAATATAGTTTTTTGTACCGGTGACGCTGTAACGGATATAACCGCTGAAGTTATAGAGATACTCAATGAAAAAGGCCGGAAAAACAATTAAACTAAAAAATTTATGCAGGATCACTTCAGGAAAACTGAAGGGAGACGGTAATACAGGGATAAAAGGAATAAATACTCTTGACCGGGCTGAAGAAGGAGATTTGAGTTTTTTTTCCGTCCCCAGGTATAAAAGCCTTCTGGAAAAAACAAAAGCTTCTTGCGTTATTGTTCCTAAAGGTTTCAAAAAGAAAATTCCCTGCGCCGTTATTGAAGTAGATAACGTGCAGCTTGCCTTTGTCGCTGCCGCAGAAGCCGTTTGCGGCAAAAAAAATCATCCCGTCAGCTCTATAAGCAAAAAAAGTTCAATAGCGTCTTCCGCAAAACTGTCTAAGGGAGTTAAAGTCGGGGATTTCTCTGTAATAGAAGCCGGCGCCGTAATAGGTGCGGGGACTGTAATATATCCTCAGGTTTATATCGGCCGCGGCTCATCAGTAGGCAAAAACTGCATTATATATCCCGGAGCAGTTCTGATGGACTCGGTTAAAACCGGTGATGAAGTTATTATACATTCCGGGGCAGTTATCGGTTCTGACGGATTCGGCTATGCTGTAAGTGAAGGAGAATATATAAAAGCTTCCCAGTACGGAGCTGTAAAAATAGGCCGCCGTGTTGAAATAGGCGCAAATACTACTATTGACAGGGGTTCGGCTGCGGACACTGAGATAGGTGACGGAACAAAAATAGACAATCTTGTACAGATTGCCCATAACGTTAAAATAGGAAAAAACTGTATCATAGTTTCCCAGGCCGGGATAGCCGGATCTACTGTGGTAGAAGATGAAGCTGTTCTTGCCGGGCAGGCCGGAGTTGTTGGACACATAAAAATAGGAAAAGGAGCCAGGGTAGGAGCCCAGGCCGGCGTAACCAGGGATGTCCGTAAAGGAGCCCTTGTTTCGGGCTACCCGGCTACCGAACATAGAAAGGCAAGAAGACTTAACGCGCTGGTGAAAAAACTTCCCGAGTTGTACAGCAGGGTTGAAAAACTGGCCAAGGAAATTGAGCAGGGAAAAGAGTAACC
Organism: Elusimicrobiota bacterium; assembly: GCA_003558145.1. Taxonomy (GTDB): domain Bacteria; phylum CG03; class SLGR01; order SLGR01; family PWQF01; genus PWMP01. The sequence goes on along the minus strand of PWMP01000005.1, from coordinate 3,697 downwards.
GTCAGCAGACGATAAAAAAAGAAGTCCTGATAGAAGGCGCGGGCATACATACCGGGGTAAATGTTTCAGTTCGATTAAAACCGGCACCCGAAGATAGCGGAATAATTTTTCTACGGACCGATATTAAAGGGGCACCGGCAATTCCGGCTTCTGTAGATTTTGTGTCAGCCTGCAGGAGAGGTACGACGCTAAGCAATGGCGCTGCCGAGGTTATGACCGTAGAGCACCTGATGGCTGCTCTTTACGGATTGGAAATTGACAACTTATATATTGAAATATCCTCAAAGGAACTACCTGCCTGTGACGGCAGCAGTGCTGTTTATACTGAAAAAATAATGCAGGCAGGTATAAAGCGGCAAGAAGCAGAAAGACTTTACTGCGCTCTTGATAGTCCTTTGGTTTATACGGAGAATGATGCTGCTGTAATAGCCATACCTTCAGACAGACTCTCGGTTAATGCTGTGTTTGATTACGAAGAGGGGCTTCCCGGCGGACAGTATGCTTCGGTTGATATAAGCGTAGAAAGTTTTTTGAGTGAAATGGCCGGCGCGCGTACTTTTTGTTTTGAAAAAGACATAGAACATATAAAAAAACAGGGGCTTGGACTGGGCGGCAGCGAAAAAAATACTCTTGTTATAAGAGGAAATTCTGTTAAAAATACACCGTTAAGATTTGATAACGAATGTGTACGGCATAAAATTCTTGACTTTACCGGCGACCTGAGCCTTCTTGGCTGCCCCCTGAAGGCGCGTATTTTTATTATAAAAACAGGTCATCAGGTCAATATAAATTTCACGAAAAAATTAAAAAAGTATTTTATGGATAAAAAACTACCGCAGAAAAAAATAGATTCCGAAGGCATACTTAAGATACTTCCTCACAGGTATCCTTTTTTAATGGTGGATACAATTACTGTAGGAGCAGACGGAAAAACCGCTACCGGATACAAGAATGTTACTTCAAACGAACCTTTTTTTAAGGGACATTTTCCCGATACGCCTATTTTTCCTTCAACTTTGATAATAGAATTTATGGCGCAGTCTTCTGCCGTTCTTTTTCTTTCAGGAAAGAAAAGCGAAGATACACTGGCGTATTTTATGATTATAGAAGACGCCTCATTTTTTGGAAAAATTACTCCGCCGGAGATACTAAGGGCGGAAGTTGAACTTATACAGATGAGGGGCACCCGCGGCAAAGTTCAGGGTACCGCTTATAAAGAAAACGGTGAAATAACGGCACAGGCCCAGTTTATGTTTGCCCTTGTGGAAAGGTAAAGAAGTTTTATGAGCAATATACATAAATCAGCAATAGTGGAGGGAAATGTTAAAATTTCCGAAGATGTAATAATCGGCCCCGGTGCGGTTGTAAGGGGCGATATTACTATAGGTGACGGAACAGTAATAGAGCCTAACGCAGTAATCGAAGGCAATGTTGATATAGGAAAAAATAATAGAATTGGAATAGGGACCTGCATAGGAACGTCTCCGCAGGCATTTAAATATGAAGAAGACACAAAAGTCATCATAGGAGACGGAAATGTAATAAGAGAATACGTAACTATAAACCGCTCAACTAAAAAAAGCTGCGCTACCCTTATAGGAAACAAAATTATGCTGATGGCTTATGTTCACGTAGCCCACGATTGCCGAATAGCGGACGAAGCTATATTGGCAAACTGTGTAACCCTTGGAGGTCACATAGAAGTGCAGGAAAAAGCTGTAATAGGAGGAGTAACGCCGGTTCATCAGTTTGTGAGAATAGGGAAAATGGCTATAGTAGGCGGGGGCTCCAGAATTCCCAAGGATGTGGTTCCTTACTGTCTTGTTGCGGGCAGCCCGGCGCACGTTTACGGGCTTAACAAAGTCGGGCTGAAAAGGCGCAATTACCCTGCCCAGCTAAAGAAAAAACTTAAAGAAGCCTACAGTATTATATTCCGTTCGGGACTGAATACCAGTCATGCGGTTGAAGAAATGGAAAAAAGAAAAGACCTTGATATCGTGGAAGTACGGGAAATGACAGACTTCATAAAAACTTCTAAACGGGGAATTACAAAATAAAATGACAAATAGGGAGATAATAAAACGTCTTTACATAGCAGTCAAACCGTACCGTAAGAAATTTGTAATAGCCATTTTCTGCATGATGATAGTGGGGTTTATGCAGCCCTCGCTTATTGCTATTATAAAACCTTTTTTCGATGTAATTATATACCCGAATCAGATTCATACCGTCCCGGTAATAGGTATTGAAATTCCACCTGCTGAAGTAGTTCCACGCCAGCAACTTTTATTTTATTTTGGTGTAGTAATTTTGGGGATCGCATTAGTAAGGGGAATATTTCATTTTTTCAAGAAATATTACATGGCCTACATAGGGCAGAGTATAGTTAAAGACCTTAGAAACCGGCTTTTCAGGCATCTATCCTACCAGTCTCTTGACTACTTTATCCTTAATAAAACCGGTCAGCTGATGTCCAGGCTCACAAATGACGTTAAGTATATAGAAAAATCAATTGTAACTATTCCAACCCAGCTCATCCGCGACGGAATAACTTTTATTCTTACGGCCGCGCTTCTTTTTTACCTGAGCTGGCAGTGGGCTCTTTATGCAATGATTGGTTTTGCCCTGTTGCTTGTACCTTTTGTGGCATTTGCAAAAGTACTGAGGAAACTTGCCCGCAAAGGACATCAGAAGATGGCAAACATATATGAATTTCTTGCTGAAAAAATTGCGGGTATGCGTCTAATTAAAGCTTTCACTATGGAAAAAGAGGAACAGCGCAATATGAGAAAAGCCAACAAAAAATTCTTTAAACTGGTGATGAAATCTGAAAAAATAGACGCCTTTGAATCTCCCATAAGCGAATTTTTAAGTACCCTGGGTATGGCAACTCTCATAATTATAGGAGGTAACGCTCTAATAAAAGAGACGGTAACTATGGGTACGCTTATTGCCTTTCTTGGTGCTCTTTCGGCAATGTACACGCCTATAAAGCATCTTTCCGGTATGAACCAGAGGCTTCAGAGGGCGTTTGCCGCCACTGAGCGGGTTTACCAGATACTTGACGAAAAAAACCATATACTTCAGACAAAAGACCCTGTTATACTGGATTCCTTCAGGGACTCGATAGAATTCAAGAACGTATCTTTTGCCTACGAAAAAGATGAGTATGTTTTAAAGAATATAAATCTTAAAATTAAAAAAGGAGAAATCGTGGCGTTTGTAGGACCGTCGGGCGCAGGCAAGACAACTCTTAGTAATCTTGTTCCCCGTTTTTTTGACATTTATGAAGGAGCCATACTTATTGATGGTATAAACATTAAAGAGTTCCTGATAAAATCACTGCGTGAAAAAATGGCTATGGTTATGCAGGATGTAATACTTTTTAATATGAGTGTAAGGGATAATATCTGCTATGGGCTCGGCGAAGTCAGCCAGGAAGAAGTTGAAAAATACGCTGCAGCCGCCAACGCTCACGAATTTATTACCCAGCTTCCTGACGGTTACAATACAATTGTAGGTGAAAGGGGAGTCAGGCTTTCCGGCGGCCAAAAACAGAGAATTTCAATAGCCCGGGCTTTGATAAAAGACCCCGAAATACTGATTCTCGATGAAGCGACAGCTCACCTTGATACTGAATCAGAACTGCTGGTTCAGGAAGCGCTGGATAAATTAATTTCCAACAGGACCACACTGG
>PWMP01000092.1 GCA_003558145.1 Elusimicrobiota bacterium | reverse complement strand
CACCGGGGGCGAGCCCTTTGCAAGAAAAGGAGTAATGGACTTTTTCCGCAGGCTGAAGCTGGACAACTGGGGGGTGACCACTTCTCTTGCCGTTGAAAATATAGCCGGGCAGATAAACAACTCTCCAGTTGATAATATAAATGTGAGCCTGGATACGCTTGATGAATCAGGATACAGCTGGATTACTGGGGGAGGAAAGCTTGAAATTGTTCTGGATAATCTTAAAAAACTTAAAAACAAAAAGATAAAACTTAATACCATTTTAATAGAAGATTTTAATTATTCAGAGGCTGAAAAAATAATAAGTTTTGCTCACAGAAGAGGGTTTATTCCAAGGTTTATAGAAAAGATGAATCTCTTCAGCGCAGGTGATGGTTTAAAAAGCGCTTCGCTCAGTCTCCTTGAAAAGGAACTTCTTCAAAGAGGTGTTGTTAGCGGCAGAGCTTACCGCCAGGACAGCTCCGCGGCTTTTTACCGGCTGTCACCCTACAGCGGACTGCCGGTGGGGTTCATAACTCCCTTAAGCGCCCCCTTTTGCGGCAGCTGCGACAGGATAAGGCTTAGCTCCTCGGGCGAGCTTAAGAGCTGTCTTTTTGCCGAGGCGGAGGCAGATATAGCGCCTGCGCTTAAGGCAGGCAGAAAAGAAGTCGAAAAAATTATTAAAGAGTTTTTAAAAATGAAGTTTCCTGCCAGAAAAGAAGACGCTGAAAGTTTAACAATGTCCGGTATAGGAGGCTGAAATGTCCGGAAAAAAAACAAAAATGGCGGATATAAGTTCAAAGAAAGAAAGCCTGCGCAGGGCTGTTGCCGAAGGATTTATAGAGATAAGCAAAAAAACGCTTCTTCTTGTCAAAGAAAATAAAATCCCTAAAGGAGACCTTATCCGTCTTTCGGAGGCAGCGGCAGTTTCGGCGGCAAAACAGGCGCCGCTTCTTCTGCCCCTGTGTCACCCCGTAAGGATAACCGGATGCGCCGCAGATATAAATCCTGAAAAAAAGGGTATAAGAGTAAGGGTCGAGGTAAAAGCCCTGGACAGAACGGGAGTTGAAATGGAAGCGCTTACGGCGGTTTCGGCTGCCCTGCTGAACATATACGATATGGTGAAACCACTGGACAGAAGCGCTTCCATAAAAGAAATAAAGCTTGTAAAAAAGAGCGGAGGGAAAAGCGGCAGTTATGAAAGAAAAGATTAAGGCCCTGTCCGTTTCTTCCCGGAAAGGGGGACCTAAGTCCCGCGCCTCTTGTGTAGAGTTTGTTGAGGGGCAGGGTATAAAAGGAGACGCACACGCTTCAGGAGGAAAAAGACAGGTATCGCTTCTTTTTGAGGATTCGCTTTTAAAGATGAAAAAAGAGGGCATAGAGGTTTCCGCCGGGGATATGGCTGAGAATATACTGCTTACGGGTAAAGCGCCCGGAAATATTAAAGAAGGCGATTTGCTCAGAATAAACTCTGCAAAATTCAGGGTTAGCTATATTGGAAAAAAGTGCGCCGATATGTGCAGTATAGGAAAAAAACTCGGAAAATGCGCCATGAGCGATGAAGGGGTATTCCTTGAGGTCGTTAGCGGCGGCAGCGCCAAAGAAGGGGACACGGCAGTCTTGTGATAAATGCGGCAGTGATAACGGTGTCTTCAAGCCGGGAAAAAAATTCCGATACTTCGGGAAAAAAAGTAATTGAAATTTTAAAAAGAAACGGCTTTGAAATATGCGGATATACAGTGGTAAGGGATGATATAGATCAGATAAAAGAAGAGATAAAGAACTACGCTGCATCCGGGGCCGAGGTTGTTTTTACCACGGGCGGTACGGGACTGGGCCCCTATGACGTAACTCCGGAAGCTACCCGCCAGCTATCCGACCGGGAAATTCCGGGCATAAGCCAGCTGATGCGCGGGGAGGGTTTAAAGAAAACAAAAAGGGCGGCCCTTTCCAGGGGAATAAGCGTTCTCAGAGGAAACACTATTATCATAAACCTGCCGGGATCTCCTGCGGGGGCAGGGGAATCCCTTTCAGCAGTCATTGATATAATTCCACATGCAGTTGATGTTGTAAAAGGAGGGGGGCACTGATATTATGTTGTATATGCGCCTTTTTATTGTTTTCTTCAGGGTCGGGCTTTTCGCTTTCGGCGGCGCTTATTCTTTCATACCTCTCCTGGAAAAGGAAGTGGTTGAGAGGCACGGCTGGCTGGACAGCCAGGAATTTCTGGAAGTAAGCGGGATGACCACGGTTTTTCCCGGGGCTATTTCCGTTAAGTATGCCACCTATATAGGCTATAAAAAGGCAGGTGTCGGCGGAGCGCTTGCCGCTAATATAGGAAACTTTCTTCCTCCCGCTATTTTAATAATGGCCTTAATTCCGCTTTATATGAAATACCGCCATACTGCCGGACTGGCCGGGTCTATGGAAATGGTTCGCATTGCCGTGTTTGCAATGATAATCGCTGCCGCATTCAAACTTATAGGAATTGAAAATATTGCGGTTCCGAGAACGGCCCTTTTTGCGGTGCTTTTCGGAATCCTTTTCTTTTTAACAGGAATACATCCGGCTTTTATTATAATTTTTGCCGGGATT
>PWMP01000049.1 GCA_003558145.1 Elusimicrobiota bacterium | reverse complement strand
AGATGATAAAGAATAGAAGTAAGAAATTTATAATTTTGTCTGCGGTTATATTAACCGCAGTAAGCATGCTTCATGGTGGAGAGCCGGGAACAAGAGCGGGTAATTTTCTTAAGCTGCCGGTGGGAGGCAGGGCCTCTGCGATGGGAGGGGCAGTTATAGCACTTCCCGACGGAGCTTGTTCGGCATATTGGAATCCTGCGGCACTGATGCTGGATATGCCTCAAGCGGCTTTAATGCATAATTCCCTGGTAGAAAAGGTTTCTCATCAGCATGCCTTTTACGCTCATCCCTTTGATTTTGGAACTCTTGCTTTGGGAATTTCATACGTGAGCGCCGGAAAAATAGAGGGTTATGATGCTTTTGGTGAAAAAACGGGAAGTGTAGATTACTATGATCTTGCGGCTTCATTAAGTTATCAGCGCCATATAAGCAGTGATGTTTCTTCAGGTGCTACCATAAAACTGATACAAAGCAAACTGGAAGATGAGTCGGCAACCGGAGTAGCCGCTGATATAGGGGCAATGTACAGACTTAGGGATACGGACTTCCTTTTTGGAGCCGTTATAAGGAATCTGGGAAGCAAAATGAAATATATAAAAGAAGGGTACAGTCTTCCCCTGTCCTTTGATTTGGGCGCAGGTTACAGTACCCGTATAATGGGAGAAGAAGTTAACGCCGGTCTTGTAGGAGTAATTCCGTTTGATAATAACTTTTTTATTAAAGTCGGGATGGAAGCCGTATTGCAGGAACTTGTTTCTGTAAGAATGGGATATGACGGCAGTTATGATATAGGAAACGGCCTGAATTTTGGGCTGGGACTTGCTGTAAAAAACTTTCAGATTGACTACGGCTTAAAGCTTTCGGGAACCATGGGGCAGGGCCATACAGTTTCGGTTTCCTTTGATTTTATCGGTTTAAACTGATATAAAGAAAATATATTTCAGTTAAAAAAAGAGAGGTAGCTTAGAAAGGAGGAACAGGTTATTATGTTTATTGTTAAGTTGAAAATCTTGGTTCTTGCAGCAGTTTTTTGCGCGGGTTCGGCAGGTTTATCCTCCGGATATGAATTGTGGGAAGGTTTTGACGGCCCGTTTATATGGAGCGTTGCGACCTGGGATAATGCAGGAGTGTCCGTAGTGCCTTCTGATGAGCATACAACGGTAGGGGAAACTGCGTTAAAATTTAGCTTTGAAAGAGCGAGTGATAGCCGCAAAGCTATATGTATGCTTGAAAAAGTGATGGACTGGTCGGAAATAGAAGGGATGAAACTGGATATATATAATGATACAGGAAGGTATGTTTCACTGGCCATTTCTATAACTACCGGAGACGAATGGGAGTGGTATGAATCCAGGGGAATCCGCCTTGACAGGGGTTGGAACAAAGACGTAACTTTTGACTTAACGGACAATTCATATAAAGCTGAAAGAAGCAACTGGAGACACAGGCTTAATATAGAAAATCTGGACAGTGTGCTTAGAGTCAGTTATCTTTTCTGGGGAGCAGAAGGCGATATATATATGGATAACATAAGATTAAAAGGATATAAGAAAGCGGATACTGTCCAGATAGGTGAAATTCGTATGTTAGATTGCTTTGATTACGAGCATACCGAGTGGTTGCTGGCCGATTGGAGCGCACGGGCAGAATCTTTAGAATTATGTCAGGATTTTGTTTCTGAAGGAAGTCAATCGCTGAAACTTACAGCTAAAAATGCAACGGAAGAAGACAAGGCAACTTTCTGCATAGAGCAAGAAATGGACTGGTCCGGCGCTTCGGTTTTGTATATGGACGTTTACAGTCCTCATCACGTTCCGGTTAAAATAAACGCTGCTATTTCAACCGGTGAAGACTGGATATGGTACGAGTCCCCTGATATAACAATAGGGCAAGGATGGAACAAGGATGTGGCAATTGATTTAAATGCGGATAATTTTAAAAGCGAAGCTACAAATTGGAGATATGCAGCGTCTTTAGAAGGGAAAGAAGAAGTCCAGATGCTTTCAATAAATTTGATGGGCCCTCCGCCGGAAGGTTTAACCGGTTCTGTTTATATAGATAATATTAGATTGGGTATAGAGTAGGCATATAGCCACGGGATGCTTGCAAATAATAAATTTTGCCATTATTATTGCTGTACATAAATTTGAGAGGACTTTGATAATTTAACAATCACAGGGTATTAACACTTTTCATTAGTAAAAGTTTGCTTTTTTAATGGCGCCCACCCTTTGAATATAATTATTTAGTTTCAGAAAGAAAGACAAAAAGAAGGCTTATATAGTTTTTGGTAAAAGTTAATTTTATCTAGAATACTATATATAGTTGACAGCAGATAGATTAGGAAGGAGAAAAATATTAAAGCAGTTATGTCCAAATCTAAAATTTTAGCGGTAGCGGGATTAATAGTATTGTTCGCATTGATTTTTATGTTAACATTGTGCGGCAGACACCGGCCTGTAGTATGGGAAGATTTTGAAGGCCCCTTAATGTGGACTGTGGCAACCTGGGATAACGCGGGTGTTTATGTCAGTAAGTCGGACGAAAGGTCTGCAGTGGGAAACTATTCGTTGAAATTCAGTTTTATTGATGCAAGTCCGATGCGGCAGGCCATTTGTATGCTTGAAAAGAATATGGATTGGTCTTCTGTCGAACGTATGAATTTAGATGTTTATAATGACTCGGGTAATAACCTTTTTATGTCATTGTCTTTGTCAACGGGTGAAGAATGGGAATGGTTTGAGTCAAGGTCAATTGTTTTAGAGCCCGGATGGAACAGGGATATCACTTTTGATTTTGAGGCTGAGGATTATAAAGCGGAAAAAAGCCGCTGGCAGCATACTCTCGGAATAGAAAATATTGAAGATGTACGCAGGGTAAGTTTTCTTTTTCGGGATGGCTCCGGAGATGTTTATATTGACAATATCCGTCTGGAAGGATATCTTGAAACGGATGTCGATCAGCTGGACGATCTGGTTTTATGGGAAGGCTTTGAATCAGAAGAAACTTTATGGAGCGAAGCTGACTGGCGCAGCCAGGCAGTATCTGTGCAAATAATCAATGAAAAAGCGACTGAAGGAAACTCTTCGCTTAAATGTACCTTTGAAAATATAACTGAGTACAATAAAGCCACTTTTTGTGTTGAAAAGGAAATGGATTGGTCTGAGGTGGAAGCCGTATATCTTGATGTATATAATGACCTGCCGGTTCCTATTAAAATAAGCGCGGCAATATCTACAGGAGGCGGCTGGATATGGTATGAGTCTCCGGATATATTGCTGGGATCCGGTTGGAATAAGGACCTGGAGATAGATTTAAACAGGGATCATTTCAAAGCGGAAGCGACAAACTGGGAAAATACCACTTATTTAAGGGGAAAAGAAGAAGTACAGAGATTTGCGATAAATGTAATGTCATTTTCTCCTGATGGGCTTTCGGGTTCTGTTTATATAGATAATATAAGGCATAGAATAGGCGAACCCGTGGAATTTCCGATAGAGATAAAACCGCAGGTAGTTGAAATAATAGATTCGGCAAATTATGATAAGCCTGTAATAACGGAAATAACAGCTCCGTCTGATGTTGACAGGTTAGACAGGTTTGAGTTTGCAATAGATATAGACAGCTTTTACAACAATCCTTACAACCCCGAAGAAATAGATATTACTGCGGAATTTACCTCACCCTCCGGTAAAAAACACAGGGCAATTGGGTTCTTTTATCAGGGCTACGATAAAACCGGTAGAAATGTATTTATTGAAAAGGGCGAGCCTGAATGGAGAGTGCGGTTTGCGCCATCTGAACCCGGCAGGTGGCAGTACAGTATAATAGTAAACAATCCCGCGGGAGAAACCCGGTCGGATATAAAATATTTTGATTGCAGTGATTCTGATAATCCGGGCTTTATTGTGACAAAGCCGGATTCAAGACTTTTGTGGTTTGATAACGGGGAACCCTATTTTGCGGTTGGACAGAATTTGGGATGGGTACTGCGTGAGGACGAATGGAGTTTTGCCGATTACTTTAAAGAGTTTCATAATACTGGCCAGAACTGGACCCGTATATGGAATTGTCCCTGGGGTATAATAGTAGAATGGGGCGAGCCCCGCGGAAAAGGCCTCGGACAATATTCACAGGAGGACGCATACAGGTTTGACAATATTATAGATATGTGCGAAGACTACGGTATTTATTTCCAGATGGTAATAAACTATCACGGAATGTTTAAGGAACGTTCAAACTGGACGACTAACCCATACAACTTTACTGAAGGCGGGCCCTGTGAAAATCCCGAAGATTTTTTTACTGATGCAAAAGCAAAAGAATATTTTAAACGCAGGTTAAGATACTTCATCGCCCGCTACGGCTACAGCCCCAGCATTCTTGCCTGGGAATTATTTAACGAGGTTGATTTAACAGACAGTTACGATGAGCAGGTTGTGACCGAATGGCATAAGGAAATGATTGAATATATAAGAGAAATAGATCCGCATAATCATTTGATAACAACAAGTTTTGCCCGCCCGCTTGCCGGTGACCCCATGTGGAGGCTGCCTGACATAGATTTTACACAGATACACGTTTATACTGATGAGATAATAAATACGGCAAGGGCTATTTCCTCAACACGGGAAAAGTACGAAAAGCCTTCTTTAATAGCCGAAATAGGCGGAGCCATAACGGATATGGTTGTTGAGGCTGAAGACAGGGAAGGCATAAGGATTCTGGATGCATTATGGAGTCCGTTGATGACTTATTCAGCCGGCACTGCGATGTTCTGGTGGTGGGACGGGCACATAAAAGAAAATAATTTAAATCGTCACTTTGCCAGCATAAGCGGATTTTTGAATGAAATCGACATTGAATTGATGGATGACATGGACGAAGCCAAAATAGATATTGTAAATTCGGACGGCTACGCTGATTTAATTTACGCACCCCCGCTTGATTGGGAAAAATCCACCGGTGATTTTTTTGAAATTGATGAGTTTGGAAATATAACGGGAGAAATGCTTTCAAGGTTTATGCACGGGGACGACTGGCATCAGGATATGAAAGTTAATCCTGTCTTTGAAGTTTATTATCCCGAGGATGGGAACTTTTCGGTACATCTTCTTCAGGCGGCACAGCTTGGAGCCACGCTGGAAATATATCTTAATAATGAAATGATTTTTGAAAAAGTTTTCCCTGGTGACGGAAGAGATATCAGAATTGATCGTACTTTTTCTGTTGATATTCCGGCCGGCCATCACAGGATAAAAGTAGCCAACAGCGGTGAAGACTGGATGAACGTCGGATACTTTAATTTCAGCAAGGTTGCTCCGCGTATGAATGTTTTAGGAATACAGGACGACTCTAAGGCAGTGCTTTGGTTTAAAAACCGTGAGTATAATGTAGAAAACTATCTGAAAAACATACGTCCGAATCCGGTAAGAAACGGAGCCATCAACGTAAACAATCTTAAAGAAGGAATCTACAGCATCAAGTTTTATGATGTAATAAACGGAGAGTTTCTTGAAACGGAGCAGGTTGAAGTCAAAGAAAACACGCTGGAGCTGAACATACCGCAATTCAGCAAATCCCTGGCCTGTATTATTGAAAAAATACAGCCGTTTCCGGTTGAGTCTTATTTAAAGTAGCCTTTAACAAACATCACCGTTCCGAACGAGCCGGTTACTATATTGGCCAGCCAGGCGCCCAGGAAAGGGGGAATGCGTCCGTCAAGGGCGGTTTTCAGCCCCGCAACCATAAGAAAATAGTATACTGCTATTACAAAAATACTTATCCCGATTCCGATTGTCTTACCTTTTTTTTCCGCGCGTATGCCGAAAGGCATGCCGGTTATAAGAAGTATAGGTATGGCTCCTGCCAGTGCTGACCTGAGGTGGTAATGCACCTGTATCTGCCTTGCGGATAAAGCTCTTTTTTTAAGCCTGGTTATCTCTTTTCTCATTTCAGCTCCGGTCATTGTATCTATTCTCTTACTGTCTCTCTGAAGATCTTCTGAAGACAGGATGTCAAAGGTATGTTCTTCAAATCTTGCCGAACTGAACTTTCTCGGATCGGTTCTGTCCTGGTGCCTTATCTCTCCGTCATAAAGAACCAGTGTAACTGAATCATCAGATTCCACAATCCATCTTCCTTTTCTGGCAGTTATGGATACAGCAGGCTCGCTGTCTTCAGCCTCCTTGAACATTATAAGTTCTTTGAGTAAATTTCTGTCTCTGTCTACTTCAAGGCAAACAAGGGTGTAAGGGGGGGCGTCTATGAGCACGTTCTCTTCCAGTTGCAGCGCGGGATGCCTGGCGGCGATACCTATAAAATGATTTCTGAATGCATTTTGAGAAACAGGAGCCAGATAATAATTGAATGGAAGCATTACAAAGCACGTTATAAGCGAGATAAAAAAAACCGGCATAAAAACGGGCCTCAATGTATTGCCCGAGGTTCTTACGGCGGTGATTTCCCCGTCTGAAGCCATCCTTCCGAAAAAGAGTATAGTTCCCGCGGCAAAAGCCATGGGCATTGAAAGAACTATTATGGATGGAATGGCGTATATGATTAACATAAAAACTTCGCTGAAACCAACTCCTTTCAGAATTACTATTTCTGCTATATGAAATATTTCATCCATAAGCAGGAGGAAAGAAAAAAGCACTAATCCGGCAAAGGTGTAAACAATAAACTGCCTTATTGAATATTTTGTAAAAATTTTCATTTGTATTTATAGTTCATTTTATATTTCCGGGAATAACTTACAAAAAGCTTGAGGATTGTGTCAACTAGAAAAGCTGTTTTTTTGTTTTGTTGTTTGAGGTATTGCTGTGCAGGCTAATCCAGTCTGGCTAACTTAAGCATTGTCATCCCTATTCCGAAAAAGATAAGGTTTGCCAGCCATGCCCCTGCAGCAGGCGGAATTATTCCCCTGGTGCCCAGTGCCTTGCCGACCGAAATTGTTCCCCAGTAAACGATGTAGATTATAATTGCAATAAAAAACCCGTTTGTTTTACTGTAATTTCTGTTCCAGAGTGCAAGCGGGATGCCCAGAAATAATACAATTGTATTGAATAAGGGGAAAGCAATCTTGTTATGGAGAATTACTCTTTCGTTTCTGGCCTGAAAGCCTCCTCTTTCAAGAGATCTTATGTAGGCAAGCAGTGAAAAAAAATCCATCTGTCCGGGCAGTTTTACGGGTTTGGAAAAATCTTCAGGAGTTTCAGACAGCGCTATTTCGGTCTCTTTAAATTCACTGTATGATACTAGATCTCCGCCTGGAGAAAACTCCCGTATTGCCGCATTGTAAAAAACCCAGATGTTACTTCCTTCATATACAGCTTTTTTTGCATATGTAATGCTTTTCTGCCGGGAAGTACCCGGAAAAAAATTCATCAGAGTAATTCCTTCAGCCCCGCCTTCCTTGTAAAAGTCTATGGAATAGACTGTTCTGTCCCTTCCTATATATTTAAAATTCCTTCGTTCCGTATCAGTTGTGTCAGGATCTCTGCGGCGTATGATTCTAAACAGTATATCTGCCCTGGCTTTAGTGCCGGGAACAACAGCTTCCTGAAAAACTCCTGATAGAATACTCATAGATAAAGAGAAAACTATAAGCGGGGCAAGGACATATTTAAGTCTGAGACCTGAAGCTTTTATTGCCGTTAGCTCGTTGTGCTTTTTCAGAGATCCGAAAGCAAAAAGTGATGCAAGCAGAGTTGCTACCGGCATAACCATTACAAACCATTCCGGGATTCTGTTTATGAAATATATCAAAACAAGATTTACGGGCGGCTTACGCTCAAGAAACACATGCAGAAAGTCAAAAAAGTGAGCCACAATCATTATTAACATAAGAGCGGCAATACCTTTAAAGTAGGGGGAAAGAAATGTCTTTAAGATAAATTTAGTTATAAGTTTCATTCGTAATAAATCCGTTAAAATTCCGGATTGTTAATCTTTCCGGCGGCTATGCGCCTGTAATTGTACTTTTTTATTATTTTCTTTACAAATTTTTACTTTTCAGTTTCCTTGACAATATAAAATAAATTTAGTATGTTAACAATCAATTATTGACAATAATCTGAAAACCTGGATTTAGTATCAAATAAACTTATATTCAAATATCCTTGTTAATTTAATGCCATTATAAATGGAAAATAAAAAAAATCACAGGAGGTTAGTATGAAATCGTTAGTTTTAGTCATTGTTCTATCTTTTTTTCTGATGACAGGGTGCGGAACAGAAAGAGATACTGCCGATAGGATAACTATGTGGCATGTAGGAACTGAAGCAGAATCCCAGATCATTGAAAGGCTGGCAAATCAATATTTTTATCCGGAAACCGGGATAAGAGTCAGATGCGATGCCATTTCATGGGGAGAAGCTCACACCCGCTATCTTACTTCTGTAGTTGGAGGAGTTGCGCCGGATATAGGGACAATGGGCCTTACCTGGGCAACCGAATTCGGTCATAGAGGAGCCATGGTAGATATGAGGGAGGCATTCCCGGAAGATACAATAACACTTCGGGACAGCATATTCCCCTCTATTTGGAATTCAGCACAATGGGGGGAAAAAGTATACGGGATACCTTTTGACCTTACCGTGAAGATACTTTATTACCGCAATGATATCATTCCCGACCCGCCAAAAAACTGGGATGAGCTTACGACCCTTCTTGAAGATATTTCCGCAGAAGATAAAAGGATGATAATCGGGTGGGGCTCTCTTGACTGGCTTGGTTATTCGCCGTTTTTATGGCAGGCCGGCGGTGATTT
Source organism: Elusimicrobiota bacterium (assembly GCA_003558145.1). Lineage (GTDB taxonomy): Bacteria > CG03 > SLGR01 > SLGR01 > PWQF01 > PWMP01. Next base: position 1,591 of record PWMP01000049.1, on the reverse strand, counting down.
TTATAACCCTGCCGGAACACGTTCTGCTTTAGATCAACCCGAAGCCGTAAAAGCCTTAAAATTTTACGAATCTCTATATAATAAATACAACGTTCCCAGGTCAGGGGAAAACTTCGCCGAAGGTCTCGGGTCCGGACAAAATCCGCTTGGATACACCGGTAACTGGCTGCTAAACAGGTTGGATGAAGAAATGCCTGAGCTTAGGGGAAAATGGTCAATAGCTATGCTGCCGGCCGGATCTACCGGCAGGGGAACTTCAATACTGGGCGGCAGAGCAATTGGAATATTCGACCAATCAGACCTTAAAGATGAAGCATGGGAATTTATTAAATTCCTTGCTTCTGAAGATACGCAGGAAAAAATATATGTTGAAGTTGCTGAAAGAAAAGATATTTTCCTTCCGCCCAATATATCAGTATGGGATAGACTCCCAATGAAAGAAGAGCACAGGAGTGTTCTTGTTTCACAGATAATGGAAGCAAAAGGTCCTCCTCCGGTTCTCGGTTGGGGCGAAAGCACGCGTCATATAGTTGAAAATATACAGCAGGTAATTCTTCAGGGCAGAGACCCGGAAAAAGCATTGGCAGACAGCGCCCGAAAGATGAACGAAATGATAATAACACAATAGCTTATATGTTCCAGGTGCTGTATAAATTACTGTAGGTGCTCTGATAAAGTTCTTATGTTACAAGGCAGAGTGATGTACATAGAAAAAAGATGAAACCTCTAAAAGAAATAATAGGGTATATTAAAGCCAAAAGATATTCATACCTATTTATTGCTCCTGCCATAATTATTCTGACGGTTTTCGTTTTTTTTCCGATCATCGCCTCCCTTATTCTTAGTTTCACCGAATATGATGCAATAAATCCGCCGGTCTGGGTAGGGCTCAGAAACTATATTACTCTTTTTACACAGGACGCCCTTTTCTGGAAAGCAGTAATAAATACAGTAATATATGTGTTTTTTGTTGTGATTTTCGGGTTGGCGTCTTCTTTTCTAGTTGCAATGGCTCTTTCCAAAAAAATAAAATTCAGTTCGTTTTTTAGAACTGCGTATTTTCTTCCTACGGTTACCTCAATTGCGGCTGTTGCGGTAGTTTGGAGGTGGCTGTATGCCGGAGACAGGTATGGTATAATAAATTACGTTTTTTCGGGCCTCCTGGTACAGAATCAGGACTGGCTTATGCAGACCGCTACGACGCTGCCGGCAATTATAGTTATGAGTATATGGAGCGGAATAGGCTATAACACAATCATACTGTTAGCCGGGCTTCAATCAATCCCGGATTCTATTTACGAAGCAGCCAGTATTGACGGCACGTCTCCATGGCAGAGATTTCGTTATGTTACGCTTCCAATGCTTAAACCTATACTGATGTTTTTGATAGTGATGTCCATTATAAATTCCTTTCAGGTTTTTGAACAGGTTTATATAATGACCGGTGCCACTGAATATTTCGGAGGGGTGCTTTATTCAGGGCTTACTATTGTTGCGTATTTATACGAGCGGGGCTTTCAAAGGCTAATGCTCGGTTATGCTTCATCAATTGCTTATGTATTGTTCGGAATGATTTTCATTGTTACTATTT
>PWMP01000160.1 GCA_003558145.1 Elusimicrobiota bacterium | reverse complement strand
TGTTTTACCTCCCCCCCCGACAAAAGATATTATATCGCGTTTAGGGTTCAGTTTAAGAGCGCTGCAAAGGAAATCAAAATAGTTTTTTTTCAATCGTTTTTCTTTTCCTCAATAGCTTTTAAGATTTTTTCAGGGGTGAAAGGCCAATCTCTGATCCATACGCCGGCAGCCTCATAAATAGCCGCTGCCAGTGCCGGAGCTGCGCCGTTGGCGACTACTTCACCTATGGATTTTATGCCAAAAGGTTCATAAGGATCTTCAACAAAAATGAGTTCTGCGCGAAAATCCTTGGGGAGTTCATGAATCATAGGCACCTTGTAATCCAGAAAACCCGTATTAAGAGCCTTTCCGCTGGAGTCAAATTTTAGTTCCTCGTAAAGAGAATGACCTATGGTTTTAAGAACTCCTCCGTATATCTGGCCTTTTGCCAGAGCCGGATTCACCGGAGTGCCGCAGTCATGAACTGCATAATATTTATTAACTTTTATTTCTCCTGTATTTTTGTTTACGGAAACTTCGGCAAAGTGGGCTGCGTAGGGTATGGGAGCGCCTTTTGCGGTAAAAGAACCTGAAGAAATAAGTTGTCCGCATCCGGTTCCGCTCTGGGTGTTACGGGCAATATCAAGATATGATATTTCTTTTCCCGCACCGATAACCTTACCCGGCCTGCTAATAGAGAGTTTGTCTTTTTCAATATCAAGTATATCAGCGGCAGCCTCGATTATAAGGGTTTTCAGCTTCACAGCCGCTCGATATACAGATCCGCCGCTGAAATAAGTCCCGCTTGAGGCGTATGACCCTACGTCAAAAGGAGTAACATCGGTGTCAGCGGCGATTACCGCAACCTGCTGTGTATCTACTTTAAGTATTTCTGCTGCCATTTTCTGCGCTACAGTGTCCAGACCCGTACCCAGATCCGTACCGCCGAACTGCACCATAAAGGTGCCGTCGCCCAGCATCTTAACGGTAGCGTTTCCGGAGTCCAGTCCCGGCAGGCCGCTTCCCTGCTGTATTATGGACACTCCCGTTCCTGTAAACCAGGCTGGATCAATATCTGTATTTGTTTGAGTTTCTGATAAAATCTGTACGCCTTTCCGCAGCGCCGCATGTATACCTGAAGACGAGACCACCTGCACCTCTCCTTCCCGTCCCTCTCCCAGGTGTTTGAGTATTTCCAGGCGGTCGCCTTTTTTAACAGCGTTTTTTTCTAAAAATTCTATATGGTCAATGCCGAGTTCTTCGGCAAGTTCTTTCGCGGCAGTCTGCAGGGCAAAACTCCCCTGGGGAGCCCCGTAGCCCTGGTATGCGCCTGAAGCAGGCAGGTTGGTATAGTAAACCTCAACAGAAAAACGCATATTCGGACATCTGAAAATGGGAAGAGATTTGGAACAGGAATTCATAGGTACGGTAAGGCCGTGAGGTCCGTAAGCTCCGCCGGCTGCTTTCATCTGCATATCTATTGCCGTAAGCTTTCCGTCAGCGGAGGACCCCATTCTGATTTTCAGTTTTTCCTTATACCTGGGCCTTACAAGAAACTCTTCGGCTCTGGTCAGTCGTATGTAAGCCCCCTTGCCTGTTATCCATGAAATAAAGGCCGGTATTTCTTCAACGACCAGGTCCTGCTTGGAACCGAAACCGCCTCCTATTTTTTCTTTTATTACTCGTATTTTTGTTTCGGGTATATCAAGTATATATGAGAGAAGCCTTCTTATGTGGAAGGGAACCTGTGTCGGAGAACTTACAATGAGACGGCCATTGATAACTCTTGTATAAGCGCAGTGCGGTTCCAACGGTGTGCACTGAACCCTTTTTGTCTCATATTCTCTTTCAATAATCTTATCGGATTCGCGTAATGCCTTTTCAACGTCTCCCACCTCTCCGGAGTTGGAAGCGCATATATTCTTTGACAGGTCTGCTCCTATTGAAAACTGGTGTATACAGGAATCGGAGTTGTGTATGGGAGGGGTTTTCAATGCGTCTTCTATGGTAAATGCAGCTGGGAGGTCTTCATATTCAACTTGTATTAAATCAAGAGCTTTCTGAGCTGTCTTTTCATTTTCTGCAGCTACAGCCGCTACTCTGTCTCCTACGTGCCTGACGATACGGTCAAACATTTTCCTGTCGTACGGGGAAGGCTCGGGATAACCCTGTCCCGCGGTATTATAAAGCTTTTTGGGAGTATTTTTGTATGTAAGTACTGCTTCGACTCCGGAGAGCTTTTCGGCTTTTGAGATATCAATCTTTTTTATCCTGGCGTGAGCCCGGTCGGAATTGAGCAGTTTTACGATCAGTGTTCCTTCAGGAACCAAATCCTCGGTAAAAGAGTGCTCGGCGCGCGCCAGCTGTACGGCATCGGTTTTAGGATGGTCCTTTCCGATTATGTCCAGGTCGTCTCTGAAGGTATCCCTTTCCGGGCGCCGGCCATCGGCCAGGTTTTTAACTGCATCTATAGTCTGCCGGTATCCCGTACACCTGCATATGCTTCCCGAAAGAGCGTCTTTTATGTTGTCCTCCGAGGGATTGGGAATTCTGTCCAGAAGTTCTTTTACCGCGAGAATCTGGGAAGGGCTGCAATAACCGCA
>PWMP01000161.1 GCA_003558145.1 Elusimicrobiota bacterium | reverse complement strand
CTGGGAATCAGTAATTGCGGCAACTGGCTTTTTTTTCAGGCTGCCTATAAAAGATTCAAAACGCTTTCTTTCCCGGTCCATATCCGGGGCGTTCAGTTTCAGCCTGAACGAAACCGGCCACGCCCAGTTTCGGGTTATGTATTCCTGCGTCATAGCCTGGGGCCTCAGGTAACGCCCCGACGGGGACTGCTCATCCATGGGGATAACAAGAAGATAAAACTCGTCTTTTTTAACAACAGGAAGCAGGGGAAATTTTTCTTTTCCGCTTTGAATGTTTTCGGCAATAAATCTCAGCAGCGGCATGCGGTATTTGCTGTCAACAGCGCTTATTCTTATGGACGGACACTCTTTCAGAAACTGAAGTTCTTCCTCTATGGGCGCTATAAAATCAGCGTCTTTTCCATTAAAAAGATTGTAGACTGCCATAAGCTGTTTTCCGCGCTCGCGGGCAAGTTTAATAAATTCTTCTTCAGGCCCGGTGTTCTTCTGTGAAGGGTCAATCAGCAACAACGCTGCATCGCACTCTCTCAGAAGGTCAATAACTTTTTTCTTTTTCTTCAGACCCAGTTCGTTTTCCTCGTCAATACCTGCCGTATCATAAAAACTCACCGGACCCATTCCGTGAATTTCCTTGTTCACCTGCCTGGTATCGGCTGTTGTCCCGGGGGTTGAATCTACTATGGACGACTCCTGCTGTGAAATAAGATTCACCAGGGAGCTTTTTCCGGAATTCATCTTCCCGAAAACGCCTATATTATCTCTTTCAACAATTACAGACATTTATATTATTCTCCACGCGTTTCAAAAAACGCGGAGAATCTCCCTTTTCTCCTGTTGCCGGCAAAAAACCGCTTTCTTCTATTTTTTTCATTATGCAGCTGCGGCATCCATACGGCGAATCCGTCACGCAGGGCCTGTTATCGTAAAGAGAGTAAGACTGGCGGTACTTTAAAGGAGTAGCGTTGGGCATTATAACGTTTGCTCCCGCAGAAAGAGCTTTTTCCCTGCCGCTGCCGTCCAGCGCCTGAAGAGCGCTGGTTGCCGCAATATTTATATCCGGCATCATAATACGCAAAGCCGCAACCATATTCAAACTAAGCTCAAGAGTCTTTTCCGCATCATAATTCCAGTTCTTTAAAAGATTGTCCCTATGTGGAACATACGGACCCATACCTACCATATCTATGTCCATAGCCTTCATAAACAGAAGGTCTCCTGCAAGATCCCCCAGGGTCTGAAAGGGACTACCAATCATAACCCCGCTTCCCACCTGAAAACCGATTGACCGTAAAACTTCAAGGCATTTTCTGCGCCTCTCAAAGCTCATTACTTCCGGATGAAGCCTCTGGTAGTGCCTGCGGCTTGAACTCTCTATACGGAGCAGATATCTTTCAATCCCTGCCTCATAAAAGCGGCGGAACACTTCCCTGTCCTGCTCTCCCACGGAAAGAGTTATCCGCATTTCGGGTAATTCCGCTTTTATGCCGCTGACCACTTTAATAACAAACCTGATAAAGTCCGGATCTCTTCGCTCGCCCGACTGAAGAACCACTGACGCATATCCTGCTTCCTGGCAAAAGCGGGCGCAATCCATAATCTCATCGTATGTCATTGTATAGCGCTCTGTTTTTCTGTTTGATTTCCTGATTCCGCAATAAAAACAGTCGTTGGCACACAGGTTGGAAAACTCAATAAGTCCCCGAAAATACACTTTACGTCCCACGCAATCATCCCTGACCCGGGAAGCTTTTTCTCTAAGGTCCAGAGCATCGGGACCGCTTAAAGCAAGCATCTCTTCAATGGCTTGTTTAGAAATAAAGGTCTCTTTTACCATTTTCTATTTCCTTAAGATATTCCCGGGTTTTTTCACGTCTGCCCTGTAAAGGTATATTACTTAAGCTTTCTTTAATAAGTTTCTCTCCCAGCTGCTTTGTTTCTTCGTCTGCATAGTCAACAAGGTATTCTTTCAGAGTTGTTAAAGCGTTGGGCAGGCAGTGCAACTTTATCTGCCCGGGTTTTGCCAGGTCCATAAAATCTTCTCCCACTCTCCCCAGGCGGTAGCATCCGGTGCAGAAAGAAGGCAGATACCCCTGGGCTATAACCGATTTAATAACTTCCCCCACGCTGCGGGTGTCGTTAAGCGAAAACTGCCCGGAACCGGCATTGTCGGGGCTGCTTTTTCCGTATCCTCCGGGAGCAGTGCGCGAGCCGGCGCTTATCTGGGATACCCCCAGTTCAAATACTTCCTGCCTGAGGCCGGCAGGCTCCCTGGTTGACAGTATTATGCCCGTATAGGGAACCGAACACCTGAGAACCGCGACCATTTTCTTAAAATCCTCATCACTGACCGGGTAGGGGATATTCTCCGAAAGCGGCGCTCCCGAAGCCGGTTCTATTCTGGGAACGGAAATAGTATGGGGGCCAACGCCGTGCCTGCTGTCAAGATATCGGGCATGCTCAAGCAGGGCCAGCATTTCAAAGCGCCAGCCATAAAGCCCCAGCAGCGCTCCTATTCCCACGTCATTGAGCCCGTTTTCAAGCGCCCTGCTCATTGTCTCCAGGCGCCTGTCATAGTCGCTCTTTTCACCTGAAGGATGCATCTTTTCATATGTAGGGCGGTGATAGCTCTCCTGAAACACGGTATAGGTCCCTATACCGGCGCCGGACAGGCGGCCGAATTCTTCATCCGACAGGGGCGGGACTTCCACGTTTATCCGCCTGATTGAATTTCCCCTGCTGTCTTTGACGCTGTATGCGGCCTGTATTGCCTCCAGAAAATAATCAAAAGAACACCGGCCCGGATGCTCTCCCATAAGCATAAGTATCCGTTTGTGGCCCCAGCTCAGAATTATTTCAACTTCGCGCTTTATTGCATCAATACTCAGGCATTTTCTTTCTATAGCCGTATTGTCCCTGCGGTACCCGCAATAAAGGCAGTTGTTTGAACAGTAGTTGGATATGTACAGCGGGGCAAAAAGGACAAGGCGGCTTCCGTATATAAGATTTTTGATGGAGTTTGCTGTGCTGTACAGCCTGGCCAGGCCGGACGGGTCGGTTATATTAAGAAGAACAGCAGCTTCCGCCGGCTCCAGCCCCTTCAGCTCAAGAGCCTTTTTTAATACCTTCTCTTCTTCAAAAAGAGATGGTTTATCTCTGTCTTTGATAAGCGAAGCCAGATACTGTTCGTTTATAATATTATTTGTCTTTATTTTCATAATTTAATTTATTTGTGAAAAATTTCACAAATAGTTTTAAAGCAATACTAACAATTTTCAAAAATAAATCAAGTATCCTTTAAGAATTTCTTAAGATATGAATGCTAAAACATGTACCCGACAGTAAGCCGGTGTACATGGGACAGGTATGTTGCCGGAGAGAAAGAATATCCCAGATCAAAACTTCCCACAAAGGCACCGAATCCTATATGCAGTTTTGATTCATCGGTATTAAACCTGTATCCAAAATTAGCCGTAAACTGCTCATAGCCGTAAACTACGCCCAGGCTGGGAACTATTCTTTCTTCTTCGATTATATAGGCCCCGTCAACGCCTCCGCTTATGTAGGTACTGTCGCTGAGATCGGTAAAATAAGAAGTTCCAAACCACACGCTGGCGGGGAGTTTTTCCGCCTTATCCAGAAATTTTGAAGCTGTACCAATGTTCTGGGCCACAAGCGAGAATGAAAGCCCCTGGTAAAACGGGGCAAAATACATCAGACCCAGGTCAACGCCAAGCGCCGTAGCTCCTTCCACTTCAGCTATATTGCTGGAAGCCACTTTAAGCGATCCGCCTGCCAGTATGTTTTCACTTAGAGCCTGCCCGTAGGAAAGGATGCCCATCGTATCCCTCTGGATTGAAACGGTCTTTTCTTTTAAGTCTCCGCCTTCTATCCAGTACAGGGTAGTCCTCCCGGCGTCGTAATAAATAACTCCCGCAGCCGCGCCGGCTCCCAGGCCCACCGGCAGGGGCTGGCCGTAAAGAATCCCGCCGAACAGCTCGCCGCCCATTCCTGACTCGGTAAGAAGAAATATTTCCCGCATAGGCAAAGTACCCAGAACGGAGGGGTTATAAAAAATACCCGAAAGGTCGCCCCTGACCGCCGCCACTGCCACCGGCGCCCGTGGGGTAGTGGACTGAGGCCGTCGGTATATAAACCAGCCGGTTGCCCCGGCATCGGCATACAAAGGCCCCATACCGTATGACAGGCAGAAAAAAGCGGCTATACATATAAAAGAAAAAAACTTTTTCATTATCTTAAAAGCGCAACCTTTTCGTATATATCAATACCGGGCCCCTTTACGTGAACAAAGTAAACCCCCGAAGCAAGCCCTTTTGGTATCCATTCAAACCACCCTTCAGCAGAACCGGCAGTAATCCTCTCTGAATGGACCTGCTCGCCAAGCTGGGTAAATATCCTGAGCGTATAGCTGCCGGAGCGGCTGCCTTTAAAATTAACAATAACGGGCTGCCCGGAATCCGGATTAATTGTTCCCCTCTTCCCGGCTCCTTCAGGTACAACCACTTTAACTTCACCCTCGTCATCAGGCGAGGAAACAGCAGTTTTTGGTTGCAGACGGTATTTTAAAGTACAGTATTTCTGCTGGCCTCCATCGTAAATTGTGCCTGTAACGACAATGTTGTTCCCCCTGACCGCAACGCCAGTTGCCCCATCATCACTTCCGCTGTTATAAGCAGCGGAGGCAATTTCATTAAGATTTGAATCATAAACTATCGTATAATAGTTTCCGTTGTCCGAACCGTAGCCGGCCTGTCCGGTCACTACAACATTGTCACTGCTGTCTACCGCTACGCTTCGGGCTATATCTCCTCCTCCGCTGTTATATGAAGCTGTTCTTAATACTTCTAAATCAGGACTGTACTTTACCGTAAAATAATTCCCCGAATATGATTCCTGCGGAAACAACAAATTACTTGTGGAACCTCTAGAACTGCTTTCTACGTATTCATAGCCGGACATTCCCGTAACTATAATATTGTCATTGCTGTCTATTGTTACGGCGTAGCCCATATCCATCATACTTGTTATATCATAAGTATGCTCGGCCAGCACCTCGGTTAAATCAGGATTATATTTTACAGTATAATAGCTGTTATCTTCTGTCTGTTCATCATAACTATACCCTGTAACTATTATATTGCCCTGGCTGTCAATAGCCAGGTCGTAGGCGAAATCCATATGCCCTTCACGTACATTTACGGTGGAATTTATTATCTCGGTTAATGATGGATTATATCGTATAATGTTATAATAGAACCCGCCTTCGATTAAAATACTTACAGCCACAATATTATTACCGTCGCCATCCACCGCCACTGCCGGTTTAGATAAAATCATACCCACCGAAACATCATCAGGAAGGGGTCCGACTGTTGAACTCGTTATTTCAAATTCCGGAGTGTATTTTACTACATAATAGGTATCCGTGTCATAAGGAAAATCGTCCCCGGTACCCACGGCACTAACTCCGGCAACGACAATATTATCCTGGCCGTCAACGGCAACGCTTCGTGCCTCATCATAATTCTCGCCTTCAGGCCTGTTGGACTGAGTGGAACCTAATACTTCCGCCAGATCCAGATCATATTTTACAGTAAAAAAGAATGCGCCCGCATCGTAGTGTCGGGAGCCTGTAATAATAACATTTCCCTGGCTGTCAACAGCGATATCCCAAGTAGAATCTTCATATTCGCTTTCATATACGGCTGAAGATATAATTTCAAGGGATGCGGAGAAGGCTGCGTCCGTTAAGAACACAAAAAGAAAGGCAGTAAAAATAATTATTTTTATTCTGTTCATTTATTATATTTTATATATTAACAAAAGCTTTTGTCAAGCAAAAAACAATTGAAACTTTACCTGCCTTTCATATGTCTAACTAGTGAAAGAAAGTAGAAACAAAAGAGGTAAATGAAATGAAAAAAACATTAGTTATTCTTACCGCGGCAGGCGTTATGGCTCTCTTTTTATCTGCAGCTGACGTCTCGGCAACGCAGGGTCGGCAGGCAGGAAAAAGAACAGGGCAGCAGGAACAGGCTAGAGACGGAAGGGGCAACCAGGCAGGTCAGGGCGACGGACAGGGCCAGTACCGCAAAGGCAGCGGAAGAGGACACGGCTGGCACAGGGACGGGACGGGCCTGAGGGCCGGTGACAGAGAAAGAGAACTTAACTGTAAATAAAAAAACTCTTAAAAATCAAGCAGGGACTCGGCATAACCCTCGTAGACCTGAAAATAAATATACGGTGAAAACGGGTTTTGACTGCTCCTGAAGCAGCTGTTTAGCGGCATTTTTTAATAATCATGCTGCCTGCAGAAACATTAAGGTGCCTTGCAATTACGGGGAATTTGGCAATAAGCAGGAAGAAAAGAATTTTATCCGCGCCCCCGCTTAAAGTTTCGTAGTTTCCCTGCCCTTTGGCTATGATAATATCAGCCCTTTCAAAATGCTCTCTGAATTCCTGCGAGCACTTTTTAAGCACGGTGCCGGGCGCAGCATCACCGTTAGCTATCACAGCGCATATCTTATCCATACCCACTTCAAGGGCGTCTTCCACAGTCGCGTCATTAATTATAGGAAATCCTCTTACGGCAAAAGTTACCGAAAGATCCGGGAACTCTTTCTGTATTTTCTGTATAAAAAGTTTATCAGCTACAATTTCCCCGGCGTTATCTCCGATATAAAGAAGCTTCTTTGATCTGCTTAATTGATCCCTGAGCTCAGGAAATTCATTTATAACCGGTTCAGAGGCAAGAATATCCTCAATTTCCCGCGAACCGTGATCTTCCTTGCGCTTTCCCGCTCCACTGTCTATTATATTACCCCCCGCCGCCAGCTTACAGGCCGGGTAAAGAGAGTCATTCCCGGAAAGCATTCTCTCCATCTCGGAATAGACATCAAGCATTTGCCTGTTGTCTTTTTGCTTAATCATACGGTAGGGATCGTTGTTGCCGGTAATTTTCTTTATTTCGGCATAAACTTCCCTTGCTATATCGGGAGGAGACAGGCTGCTGTCAAGAGAAAGAAGAATATTCATTATACGGTCGGCGGATTTCCTGTGAAGCGCAGTGTCCCCGCAGGAGAGGCGGGCGCATTCTATTGCCTGCTTGAGAAAACACGGAAAGCAGTCCAGGTAAGTTTTCATTAGCCGCACACCGTTTCTCTACCGGCAAAAATAAAGTTTTTAAATATATAATTCATTTCTCTATCGTACATAAACCCGCCAAAAGCCTGCTTACAGACAGCAGGGCAATTAAGCTTTTTCCGAATAACAGGCCCCGGACCAATTGCATAAATTTTCTTTAAATACCCGGGTCAGATTATTAACAAGTGAGCTGACCCGGTCCGAAGTTTTCAGATCCTCTCCCGCTTTCCTGTTTGCCTTAAGGGACAGTATTGCAGCAGTGAGCCTGTCTACCCCTGCATAGCAGAAAGCCGACACCATACCGGTAATAGTGTCCCCGGTGCCGCCTATGGCCTCCATTTCCGGATTATTATAATCATTTACAGTTGCTTTTATCTCTCCGTTTTCAACTACATAATCCGTCTCTCCCTTGATGATTAAAAGTTCCGGCGCGCCGTCAGCGGCGTATATGCTCCTGACAGCCTCAGCAACATCTATTTCATAGCCGTTTATAAGATGTTTTGCAATATATGCAGGATGATCGGCTCCGCTGTCAGCCAGAAAAGAGAGCTCGCACATATCCGGGATCATTATATCGGCTCTGCCGCAAAGCCCGGCTGCTTTTATTGCATACATAGAGCCCGCGTCAGCAACTATCTTCATATTCTTATATTTACCCAAGCGCTTCATAACTTTTTTCATCATAGAGGCAATCGGCATTATGTAATGCATGGTCAGTACCGCCGCATCTTTAAAATCCGCTTTTTCAAGAAGGTAACTGTAAAGTTCCCTGCTTCCGCCGGAGTTGCCGCAATCACCCACCAGAATAACTTTTGGCGGGTCTATATTAAGATGACCGCATGTCTTCAAAGCTGCCGACACACAGGCGGCTGCGCCCATTCCGCAGGGTATACAACGGCCGTTTAAAACCAGGTCGTCCCCGTTCAGAGCCGGGGTTCCGCAGCTAAGCTCAAAACCGTCTATGGGGATTGTTCCCGCTATATAAAGCATTATTTCCCCTCCAGCAGTCTTAAAGATTCTTCGTAAGCCCTGTTGAGCATCAGCGCGCATAAGGTAAAACCCAGATTTTCAGGCGCTTCCACCTCAGTTATTTTCTTCCCTACAAGACAATGGTACAGGTAAGGCACATCCGGACAGCCTCCGCCGGATATATTAAGTATTTCTCCCGAATCAATATTGAAGCTAAGTTTCATGTTCGCAGCTTTTATCATTACCGCATTCCCGTCAAATACTGTTTTTCTTATGACCTCTACCGGTTTCCGCTCTTCTGATACCATAGGAATAATTTTTATAAAATCAATTTTCTTTTCCCGCAGAAAGCGCTCAACAGCAGGCTTCTGAGAAATCTCTATCGAAACGGCAAGATCGCATCCCTGCCGCAAATGCGCAGGAGGGGCAACAAGACTTACTACAAATCCGTTTTCCGAAAGAATTTTTTCGGCATATATGGCCTGTGCCGTATCATTAAAAAGAACAATCCCGTTACCAGGATTTTTCTTCCTGAAGATTTTCATATTATATTTCTCTGTTTCCGGCAGCTATTAATAAAAGAACAGCAATCGATACAACAACTGCTGTTTTACCCCATGATCCTATTCCGGCCGGCGAAGCCGCAAAATTAAGGTTATGGGCAACAGCCGCTCCGGCGATCATCCCGAGTACCGAAAGAGAGGAATCCGAATTTCCTCTGCCCGCCAGAACAAGCTGCCTTAAGGGGCATCCCCCGAGAAGAACCGACCCCAATCCTACCACAGACATACCAAGAAAATTCCAAAGATGTTCGGAATGAGCTGCCGGCTGGTTAAGAAAACCTATGGAAAACCGGCCGGCAATAAGATTGCCGGCCAGAGCTACAATGAATATTGCAGCAAAACCGCTTAGCAGGTAAAAGTCCCTTACAAGGAATACATCTCTCGAACCTCCCATCAGACACAATCTTGTCCTCTGCGACAGAAAGCCCGTAAAAATACCGGCAAGCAGCGCTATCACAACAGGAGCATACATTGAGCCCGGGCCGCTTGAACTGAAAAAAATCGGCCCTTCTCCCGCAGGATTAAACCGGACTCTAAAGACAAGAAGAAAAAAGAGCAGGGCAAATACAAGCGGCAAAATCCATGCATTATAGCGGTGCTGCTGCCGCGAACGATCCAGGTTAAAGCCCCTCTTAAGAAAATAGACCCCGGCATATATTCCCGAAACAAAACCCGCCATAGCGGTCAATGCGTTCAAATCTCCACCGGCAAGCCTTAAAACCATTCTTAACGGGCATCCGAGAAAAGCAAGCGCCCCTATCATTACAACCATGCCGATAAAAAATCTCAGTAATGGGGCCGAGCCCCCTTCCGATCTAAATTCTTTAAAAATAAAAGAGGCGAACATCGCCCCAAAAACAATGCCGAGTATTTCCGGCCTTATATACTGCACAACCGCAGCACGGTGAAGCCCCAGGGCGCCGGCAATATCCCGTTCAAAACAGGCTATGCAGAAACCCATATTATCGGGATTGCCTAATGTTACAAGGAGAACGGCAAACAAACCTACCAGCCCTCCCGCAGCAACAACTCCTTTATACCTGTTCATTGGCCTCTTCTTTTTTTATTGTTATTGTAAAAACTCCGGAATCTTTATCTTCGCCTGTTATTTTATACCCAAGATGCTTTGACAGCCTCCTTATATTCTCAACCTGTTCACCGGCATCAACAAGCACCCTTATCTCATCCGGCCCTTTATCCAAAGCCGCTTTTGTTCTTACAACAGGCAGCGGACAAGATAAGCCCCGTGCGTCAATCTCTATCATAGAGACCTTCTCTTCAGTACCTGTAAACTCCCCGGTTAAGGGCGTCCCTTACGGCGGAAATAATCTTAGCGCTTCTTATTGTCGCAGCGCTATATCCGTCAACTCCGGTCCGGACTATTTCTTCCGGAGAATACAGCCGCTCAAGCGACTCGTCAAGTTTGCGGCCTACAAGATATGCAAGCGCTTCCTGGTACTGGGACACTACGGAAGCATAGGGTTCTTCTTCCGTTCCCAGGTAAAACTTATCGTCCCGCCTGAGATGCCTGAATCTCGCATCAGTCACAATCCCGTCACTGAGCGTAATTTCAACTGCGATCTGGATAGCGTCCGTATCGGCAAAAGTGCCTCTGTAAGTGCCGTCTTCATAGCCGGAAGAACTAGTCCTGAAAACAATAAAAGCGGCAATTACAGCTCCTATAATCAAAACTGTAATACTCAATCCTCTTCTTTTACTTCTGTTCTTTACATCAAACATCATCCTTTTTCTCCTTTTTTCTGTTTCTACGTAAAAAACAGCCCACTTGTTTTTCAGACTGTTCTTTTATTCTTGTTTGTTTTCTCCCGGATCCTTAATATTGTCAT
>PWMP01000087.1 GCA_003558145.1 Elusimicrobiota bacterium | reverse complement strand
CTATGCCGGGTATATTGTCCTGCTGGCAATCAAGCCCTGATACTTGACACGGGGGAAATAATTGCTAATTTATCTACAAATAATTATGTAAGAGTACAAGTCAATAAAAACTTTAAAGGAGCCGATCATGAATGAAAAATTCGAAAAGATTTTAGCAGGTAAATGTTCCCGGGAAAACCTGGATAAACTTAAAGCAGTCCCTAACGAGGCCCTTCACTCCCTTGTCTCTTCCTATGTAGAACATTGCAGCCCCGACTCTGTTTTTGTCAGGAGTTCGAGCCCGGAAGATACCGAATATATCAGAAAAAAGTCTGTTGAAAGAGGTGAAGAACAGAAACTTGCCACGGAAGGCCACACTGCGCATTTTGACGGATACAGGGATCAGGCCCGTGATAAAGAGCATACATGCATTCTTCTCCCCCCGGACGTTGAACTTGGCGCAGGAATCAAAACCGCCGATTTGCAGGAGGGGCTTAAAGAAGTAAAAGGATTTCTTAAAGATTCCATGAAAGGAAAGGAAATGCTGGTAGGTTTTTTCTGCCTTGGCCCTGAAAATTCCGAATTTTCTATACTTGCTGTGCAGATTACGGATTCCTGTTATGTAATGCACAGTGAAGATATGCTTGTAAGAAACGGATACGAAGAGTTTAAGAAAAGAGAAAACACAGACTTTTTAAAATTCATTCACAGCGCCGGAAAGCTTGACGGCAGCGTTTCAGCTGAAGTTGATAAAAGAAGAGTGTATATTGACATAAACGGAAATACCGTATATTCAGCAAACACGCAGTATGCCGGAAATACCGTAGGGCTTAAGAAACTGGCTATGCGCCTGACGATAAAAAAAGCTTCTCAAGAAGGCTGGCTTACGGAACACATGTTTGTAATGGGAGTAAAAGGCCCGCAAGGCCGTACTTCTTATTTTACCGGAGCCTATCCTTCTGCCTGCGGAAAAACTGCCACGGCTATGATAGAGGGAGAAAGCATTGTAGGAGATGACATAGCCTATCTCAGAAAAATAAACGGCCGGATTATGGCCGTTAATGTTGAAAGAGGGCTTTTCGGGATAATTGCAGATGTGAACGAAAAAGACGTACCCGTAATCTGGAAAGCCCTTACGACTCCGGGTGAAGTTATATTTTCCAATGTGCTTGTTGCGGACGGTAAGCCCTACTGGCTGGGTGACGGACGCGAAATTCCGGAGAAAGGAGTAAATTACTCCGGGCAGTGGCATAAAGGAAAAACAGACGAAAACGGCAAGGAGCTGACCCACTCTCACAAGAACGCCAGGTTTACCGTGAGAATAAAAAATCTTGACAATAGCGATGAGCTTGCGGACGCCCCGTCAGGAGTACCTGTAAAAGGGATTATATACGGAGGAAGGGATTCGGACACCTGCGTACCCGTTGAGGAAGCTTTTGACTGGAACCACGGTATCCTCACGAAGGGGGCCACACTGGAGTCGGAAACGACAGCTGCAACTCTGGGCAAAGAAGGTGTAAGGACATTCAATCTTATGGCCAACCTGGATTTTATTTCCATACCTGTTGGAAAATATATAACGAACAACTGCAAATTTGCCGATGGAGTTGAAAGTCCGCCCGGCATATTTTCCGTAAATTATTTTCTTAAGGATAAAAACGGCGAATATCTGAACGGTATGCATGATAAAAAAATCTGGCTGAAGTGGATGGAGCTTAGAGTCAACGGTGAGGCCGGAGCCCGCAGGACCCCTACCGGATTTATACCTCTTTATGAGGACCTCAAGGAGCTTTTCTCCCGTTATCTGGGCAAAGATTACAGCCCGGAGGACTACAACATTCAGTTTACGGTCAGGGTGCCCGAAAACCTTACTAAGCTGGACCGCATAGAAAAAATATACAGGGAAAGAATTCCGGATACGCCGGAAAAACTTTTTAACAGTCTTAACAGCCAGCGTGAACGCCTTGAAGCCGCGGCCGAAAAATACGGAGACTATATAACTCCGGAAAAGTTTGAAAAAATCTGACTTAATCCGGACAACCTGACTTGAAAAATCTTTTTGATACGCATGCCCACCTGCTTGACAGGCGCTTGAGAAATATCAAAGGAGCTGCTGCCGGTGTTAACAGGGCGATTTGCGTTTTTCAGCCCGGAGAAGGACTGGAAGAATACCGGCTTATACTTAGAGAAAAAAGTATCTTTGGGGCAGCCGGGGTTCATCCGCATTCGGCAAAGGATTTTCAGCTTCTTGAGAAAGAGCTTATACTTGCCCTTGAGCATCCCAAAACCGTGGCCTTAGGTGAAACGGGACTGGATTTTTACTACGATAACTCCCCGCGGGATATACAGGAAGAGGTTTTTATAAGGCAGCTCCGTATTGCCTGCGAAATAAATCTTCCGGTTATCATACACAGCCGTGATGCATTTGAAAAAACTCTCAGGATTCTGGACGAAACTGCACCTGCGTCCGTACTGATACACTGCTTTACCGGCACAGCTGAAGAGATGAGACGGTATATAGAGAGGGGTTTTTACATAGCCGTAGGGGGAGTAGTTACCTTTCCCTCCGCTTCCGGTCTTGCCGGGGCGGTCAAAGAAGCGCCGCTGGAGAGGGTTCTGCTGGAAACAGACTGTCCTTATATGTCTCCGGTTCCGATGAGAGGAAAAACAAACACGCCGGACAATCTTAAATATATTGCTTCCAGGGTTGCGGAATTAAAGAGCATAACTGCGGAGGAAGTTGCCCTGCGCACCTATGAAAACGCCCTTAAATTTTTTAGAATAGAAAGCAATGATAAAAAATAAGCAATGGTCTTGCCGGGTAATACTGGCGGCAGCTTTTCTGCTGCCCGCCTTTTCTTTTTCCTGCGCGCAGAAAAGCAGGTACTATGCTGAAATTAAAGAACGGAAGATATATCTTGAAATAGCAGCCGACCCTGAATCCAGATCTATGGGACTGATGTTCAGGGACTCTCTTGGTAAAAATAACGGAATGCTTTTTATTTTCCCCGATGAAGAAGTTGTTAGTTTCTGGATGAAAAACACCTTTATGCCCCTTGATATAGCTTTCATTGACAGCTCCGGCATTATAGTTAAGACTGCGTCTATGAGGCCCCATGACAGGACTCCCGTCGGCAGCGAATTTGAAGTTAAATACGCTCTTGAAGTTAAGCGGGGGTTTTTCCGGGAAAACTCAATAGGCCCCGGCGACGCTGTTTCTTTTTCCGATAGCGTAATGGAAGTAGAACCCCGGTAAAAATATTACGGTATGAAACGCGTATCCGCAAGAAACAGTAAAATAAATTTAACTTCAGGCTCTACAATTAAGGGAATACTTCTGCTGTCCATTCCCATAATAATCAGCAACCTTATGCATGTGCTGTATAATATAGCCGACACGGCCTGGCTGGGCCTTCTTGGAAAAGAAGAAGTCGCGGCTATGGCCTTTGTCTTTCCGATATTTTTTCTTATTCTTTCAATAGGAATCGGAGTCGGGATAGCCGGGTCCGTTCTGGTTGCCCAAAACGAGGGCGCCGGCAATAAAAATGAAGTAAACCGCGCTGCCGGACAAACTCTTGCCTATACGATAATTCTTTCGCTTATAATTTCTGTAGCAGGATATTTCAGCGGCGGCTGGTTGGTCGGGCTTATGGGGGCCGCTCCGGAAGTTAAAGAACTGGCGGAAGTATACCTCAAAGTAATGTTTTCCGGTGTTGTGTTCTTTTTCTCCTTTTTTATATTCAACTCGCTTATGAGAGCCTGGGGAAACTCCAAAACGCCTATGAAAATTGTAATATGGGCCAACCTTGCCAACGTGGTTTTGGACCCTGTTCTTATTTTCGGAATATGGATATTCCCCCGTATGGGAATAGCCGGCGCCGCTCTTGCCACAGTCATTTCAAAATTTGGGGCTTCAGTCGTGGCTATGTGGCTGCTGTTTAAGGGGCCTTACGGTCTTTCTCTTGACCGGCATCATCTTATTCCCGACAGAAAAATAATTGTAAAGATTACCAGGGTGGGTTGGCCTGCCTTTGTGGAGCATGCTACCAAGGGTCTGGGAATGATGGTTGTTACAGCCGTGGCGGCCGTATTCGGAACTTCTTAGATGGCAGGCTACAGTGTGGGACTAAGGATTTTTTCGGTTTTTATAATGCCTTCTCTTGCTCTTGGAGAAGGAGCTGCTGCTTCTGTGGGCCAAAATCTTGGGGCCGCCCTTAAAAAAAGAGCTTCGGAAGCCGCCCGCCTTTCTACCGGGACAGCTTTCGCTTTTCTTTCCCTGCTTGCGGCATTAACATATATTTTCCGTTATAACATAGCTTCGTTTTTCCTTGGAGCCGGTGAGCCGGAGGCTGCTGCCTACGCCGCCGCCTTTATTTCACGTCTTGCGTTTGCCGCTCCATTTCTGGGCGCGTCCATAACAATGCGGGGCGCTTTTAAAGGAGCAGGCCGTACTTTTCAGTCTATGGTTATAGGAATAACGGGAATGTGGCTGCTGAGAGTGGGATCTGCCTGGCTGGGCGGTGTGGTTCTGGCTTCGTATGCCGGCCCCTGGAACGCATTTATAATAGGCGGTGCGGGAGAATTTTTCATGTGCCTGGCTTATTATCTTAGAGGCAACTGGCTGGAGCCTGTAATAGAAAGGCCTCCGTCACCGCCGCCTGCGGATATTGCTTCCGATTTGACCTGAAGACAGTAAACTCTATAATATTAATACTCGACAGGATATAAAGAGAATAGCAAGCTTTTAAAAAGGAGGATGTTATGGCTGATTGCAATACTGAAAAAAACATGCAGATGTGCAGCTGCACTTATGAATCCTGTTCCCGCAAGGGAAAATGCTGCGAATGCATAATGTACCACAAGAGCGCCGGCCAGGTCCCGGCGTGTTTTTTTTCCTCTTCCGCTGAAAGAAGCTATGACAGGTCGGTTGAGAATTTCATAAAGGACTACAAAGAAAACGGAGCCGGATTCTGAGCAGCAAAATACTTTCCGAATCGCCTGTAAAATATTGTCCCGTATGCGGCGGCCGGCTGCAGGAAACTGTTCACGAAGGCCGCCGCCGGCTCACCTGTCCCGCCTGCGGATGGATACATTACCTTAACCCAGTTCCGGCTGCGGCGTGTCTTGTAATAGATGAAAAAGGCCGGGTTCTTCTTGTAAAAAGAGGCGTTGAGCCCGAAAAAGGAAAATGGTCTCTTCCGGCCGGATTTATCGAGATTGATGAAACTCCCGAAAATGCGGCCGTGAGGGAACTTGAGGAAGAAACCGGGATTAAAGGCAAGATAAGGAGCCTGATAGGCGTATATCCCCAGCCCAGCAGTAATTATATTTCTGTATTGACCATCGGTTACCGTATTGATTGCCCTGCCGGCAGCATTCCCCGGGCCGGAGATGACGCCCTTAAAGCGGAGTTCAGAAAAATAGACGACATTTCACAAATTCCGTTTATAAGTCACAGGAGAATGCTTGAAAAAGAACTCGTTGCAAGCAAATAAGCACGTATTCGGTCCGGTTGCTTCAAGAAGGCTCGGTTTGTCGCTGGGCGTTGACCTGGTTAAACATAAAACATGCACATTCAACTGCATATACTGCGAATGCGGGCCTACAACTAAACATTCCGGAAAAAGAAAAGAGTACGTAAGCCGCAGTAAAGTTATATCCGAACTGGATAAAATTCTTGCCTCGTCCCCCGGACTTGATTATGTTACTTTCTCAGGTAGCGGGGAACCCACCCTAAACAGCGCCCTGGGAAAAGTTATAGGTTTTATCAAGGACAAATACCCGGCTTACAAGGTAGCTGTACTTACAAACAGCAGTCTGCTTGGCAGCAGCAGCGTTAGGCGGGACCTGTCGCGGGCCGATGTGGTAGAAGCTTCCCTGGATGCAGTAAGCGCTGCCGCCTTTGAAAAAATAAACCGCCCCTGTATAAATATTAAACCGGAGGAATTTATTAAGGGAATTGAGGAGACGGCCCGCCGGATTAAAGGGCAATTATGGATTGAAATTTTCATAGTACCGGGTATTAATGATACCGGGGAGGAACTGAAACTTATCAAACAGGCGCTGGAGAGGATAAAACCGGCGGAAATTCACATAAATACTCTTGACCGGCCGGGAACCGAGAGTGATGTTATGCCTGCAGATACTGCAGCGCTTGAAAAAGTGCGCCGATTTTTCCTTCCGCTCGAAAGCCGCATAATAGCTCATCCTTACCCGGGATCCCGGAAAGGCGCGTTTTCAGCCGGAAAACTTGAGGATATGGTACTGGCGCTGCTGTCTCGCCGGCCCTCTACTTTGGAGGATTTAAAAACGGCCTTTGCGGTCAGAGAAGAAGAACTTAAAAGTCATTTGCTTCAGCTTCGAAATTCTGGTAGAATAAGTGTAATTAAAAAACAGAGAGGAGATTTTTATAAAATATCATGAATAAAACAGACACTTCAAAAAACCTTCAGGCCCTTGCGTTTGTAGAAGCCCGCGGAAAAACAGCCATTATAGGCGCTCTTGACACCATGCCCAAAACTTCGGATGTTAAATTTTTCAGGAGAGTAAATATCGGCAGCGGAATGGTCAGCGTTATATATACGGGTGAAGTAGCCGCCGCCCGCGCCGCGCGTGACGCCGCGCTGGACCTGGCCGGAAGAATTGGAGAAGTAGTAACTTCTAACGTGATTCCCCGCCCGCACAGCCGAATTTACACTCTTATAAACCAAAAGTCCGGAGAAACGGCCCCTGCCGAATCTGCCGGTAAAAAACTTGCCCTTGGTATGGTTGAAACCGAAGGCTTTACCGCCATGGCCGAAGCAGCGGATAAGGGAATAAAGACCGCGGACGTTATAATTCCGGGTTGGGTAACGGTAGGAAGCGGGCTTACAACGGTTTTTTTCCGTGGTGAAGTAGCCGCCGTGCGTTCTGCCGTGGAATCCGGAAGCGAAGCGGCTTCAAAAATTACAAAAGTCGTTGCCTGTCACCTTATACCGCAGCTTCATTCCGGTACAGAAGAAGCAGCCCCCGTAGGCTCTGTTTCAGGAAAGAGCGTCTTTAATAAAGTTGACAAAAGCGACGCTCTCGGCATTCTTGAAACCCGAGGAATAACGGGCCTTATAGAGGGCATAGATGCCGGTCTCAAAGCTGCTTCTGTAATCGTACAGGGATGGGAAAAAATAGGAAAAGGAATTACCAGCACTCTTTTCAGGGGCACGGTAGCTGATGTCAGATCGGCCATGGATGCGGCCGTAAGTGGAGCTTCACAGGCCGGAGAAGTCGTAGGAAGCTACATAATAGCCCGCCCGCACGATGAATTAGACAAAGGTAGATGAGTGGTTTTTCCATTCGCGAAAATGTCCGCAAAATACTTGCCGCGCTTCCTGAAGGCGTAAAACTTCTCGCTGCCGCCAAGACCAGGACAGCTCCCGAAATTCAGCAGGCGATAGATGCCGGAGTAAAAATAGTGGGACATAATTATGTCCAGGAAGCAAAAAAAACCAAACCCCTTGTTTCTTCAGAAGCGGCCTGGCATTTTATAGGACACCTGCAGAGGAATAAGGTCCGGCATGCCCTGCAAATATTCGATCTGATAGAATCCCTGGACTCCATATCTCTGGCTGAAGAAATAAACAAAAGGTGTGTCCGCGCCGGCAGGGTCATGCCCTGTCTTGTAGAGATCAACAGCGGCAGAGAAAAAAACAAGTGCGGCGTAATGCCTGAAGACGCCGAAGCATTTGTGTCCGAAGTTGCCGGTTCTTTTCCGGGTATAGAGATTCAGGGGCTTATGACAATGGGCCCCCTGGAAGGAAGCCCGGAGGATTTCAGTCCGTATTTTAAGATTACGCGTCAGTTATTTGAGACTTTGAAGGCCAGGCAAAACGGTAACTTTTCCATGCGCTGGCTTTCAATGGGAATGACTGCTTCATATAAGACAGCCATAGAAGAGGGAGCTAATATAGTGCGTATAGGAACAGCTATTTTCGGATCCCGTCCGGCATAAAATAATTGAAAATAGAAGTTAAAATATATATCAGCGATAAAAATTCACAGGCTTTCCTGGGCCGCGGCCCCGTAGAACTTCTCGAAAAAATTTCAGAGTCAGGTTCAATTAATAAAGCCGCCTCTGAAATGGGGATGTCATATTCAAAAGCCCACGGCCTTATAACCGTCCTGGAGAAAAAACTTGGAGTTAAAATGCTTGAAAAAGCCGCCGGAGGCCCTAAGGGAGGAGGCAGCCGTCTTACAGGCCGGGCAAAACAGCTTATAAAAAAATACCGCAGCCTGGAAAAAGACATAAAACACTATGCCCGCCGCAGTTTCAGAAAAACCGGCATTTAAATAATGAAAACTGCTAAATATTTCAAAATAATAATATTTTTTCTTTTACTGTTTCCCTTTATCGCGGCTTCTTTGCGTTCCCAGATGCTTATGCGCCCGCGCACTCACTATTCCAAAGCAGAAGTAATTGAGGTAAGCAGCGCTGTACCCGCCGGCTTAGAAGGTGCCGAGACAGTAGTGGTAAAATTCCTGACCGGTGAATTTAAAGGTGTCAGGGCTGAAGTTAAAAACCTCATCTGGAGCCGGGAGCAGTATAACGTAAGGGTTAAAAGCGGTCAGCACGTAACTGTAAGAACCGACTTGCGCCCCTTTGAAATGGCGCAATTTTATATATCCGGCCGGTGGAGAAGCCCCTGGACGCTCAGTGCTGCTGTTGTATTCTTTTTAATTTTTCTTTTCTGCGCCGGATTTAAAAGATGGCCTGTTCTTGTTGCGCTTATCGTAAATATCGCCGTTGTTTTTGCCTTTATTGTTCCTCTTCTTAAAGCCGGATGGCCTCCTTTTATAACTGTCCTTGTGCTTCAGGGCCTTGCGGGGGGAATAACGCTGCGTGTTATTATGGGGGGAGGAAAAAAATTTGTATGCGCTCTAGCCGGGATTGTAGCCGGGGTGGCAGCGGGCGGTGTTCTGGCTCTAGAATTTGTAAATATAATGAATATAAGCGGCATGTTTTTCCCGGGCGCCAGGATGCTTCAGTCGGCTTCCAGGTATCTGGCGGGATGGAATATAAGCGATTTCCAGGCCCTTTTTTCCGCCGGCGTAATGATTGCTTCCGTGGGCGCGGTTGCCGACGTGGCTGTGACCGTGAGTTCGGGCTGCTGGGAAGTCGCTCTTAAATCCGACAGGATATCTGCATCAGACATATGGAAATCCGGCATAAACATCGGCCGGGATATAATAGCCACCATGCTCAACAGCCTTGTGCTGGCTTTTACCGCGCTTGTGCTTCCTGTCATAAGCGTTTTTTATTTGCTTCAGATACCTTTTATAAAGGTTGTTAATTTTGAGTTTTTTACCGCGCTGGCCGCTTCAGCACTCATAGCAAGCATAGCTCTTGTTTTTACAGTTCCGGTAACTGCGGCCGTCTGCGGGGTAACATTTAAAAAAGAATGAAAACTTCAGCTTTAATCATTTTAATAATGGCCTGCCGCTTTTCTGCGGCCTTTGCGTCCGGTTGGGCAGAGATGCCGGATATTGAATTCCACACGCACCCTCTTGTGGAAATAAGCAGGTCCGAAAGGCAGTTTGCCCGCGCTAAAATAGAAGAGGTCTTTAGGGCGGCCACATATTCTGAAAGCGGGACGCTAAGGGTTCTTGTAGTGTCAGGACCTTATACTAAAAAATCCGTTTACGCAAGAAATTTTTTGAGGCCGCCGCCGGCTGCGATAAGAGAAAGGCAGGGCGAAAGCGTCCTCATCAGCTATTATGACAGGGAGGGCCCGCAGGAAGTTCTTATAGAAGAAACAGACAGAACCGGCGGCCTTTTAATTCTTATCCTTATTTTTACAGGGCTTGTCATTATTATATGCGGTAAGAAGGGCCTCAAATCCTTAATCGCGCTTACACTGAGCGTGCTTACCGTAAGGTTTATTTTCATTCCTGCCGTGGCCGCAGGATATTCTCCTGTATCGTGGGCGGTTTTGACATCTTTAATAATGGTGACGGTAACAATGGCTGCAGTAGGAGGAAGGGGTATAAAGAGCAGAGCTGCCGTATTTGGGTCACTGGGCGGAATTGCAGTGTCTCTGGCTCTGTGCGCGGTCTTTTTCAGGCTTTCCGAAATTTCCGGATTTTTTATAGAAGAAATACAGCTTTTTAACTACATAACCGGCGGAAAATACAGTACTGATTTTTTCAGTCAGTTTTTAAAGGCAATAGTGATACTGGGTGCAAGCGGTGTTATAATGGACGCGGCCATAAGCGTTTCTTCGTCTATGTGCGAAATTAAGTCAAAGCACCCGCTTTTAAGCCGCCGCCGCCTCTACCAGTCCGGCCGCGCCGTTGGAGGAGACGTAAGCTCTACAATGGTCAACACTCTTATAAGCGCCTACCTGGGCGGTATGCTGGGATTTATACTTGTTAAATATCTTCAGGTAGGTTCTCTCAGACAGCTTTTAAATATTCCTTTTTTTCATTTTGAGATATACAGAATGCTTATTGGCGCCGCCGGTTTTTCGGTGGCTGTCTGGCTGAGCGTATGGCTCTGTTCGCGACTTTTAGCTTCTAAACATTAAAATTTATT
>PWMP01000156.1 GCA_003558145.1 Elusimicrobiota bacterium | reverse complement strand
TTCTTTCATATCATCCTTACCCTCGTCTATCATATATAAAAGACTTAAACCTTATCGTACCGCAATTTAAAGTAACTACGGCCTTATCAAAGATAACCGGTATCTTATAAAAAAAAAACGAACAGATATATGGGTTTCAGTAACTTTCGTATCCATGTCATCGAGCATAACATTGCATAGATTAAGTATATTATCTATAATTTTCAAAAATCAGTTCGTACTGAAACTTTAATTATTGAGCAGGCTTAAATAGTTAAAAGAGTAATATTATTTTAAGAGTCAAAGCCGATTGTTATGTAAGAAAAGATTCATAATAATAATGTCCTATAAGGAGCTTTCGTGGATCAAACAGGTTATAAAAAATTAGTTAAAAATCGTCGTAAAAAACAGGGTATATTTACTCTTCTTTTTCTGGCGGTCCTTTTGTCAGGATGGTATTTTCCAATCCTTGGCTCTTTTATTCTGCTCTGTATGCTGATGGGAATAGGCATAAGTATATTTCGGGGAAGAAAATGGTGCGACTGGTACTGTCCCCGCGGTAGTTTTTATGATTACCTGGGAAAAAAGATCAGCTCCGGAAAAAAAATATCATCTTTCGTTAAAGGATTTCCTCTGCGTATCTTTATTATTGCCTTAATGATGGCAATAATGAGTATACAGCTGGTAAGGCGATGGCCAAACCCTTATGCCATAGGGATGTTTTTTGTAATGATGCTGACTTTTACCACTCTTATAGGTGTGGTTCTGGCTTCACTTTTCCATCAGAGGACATGGTGCTGTTTTTGCCCTGTAGGATCAATAGGTAACTGGTTGGGTCGTTGGCGCCGTCCCCTG
Organism: Elusimicrobiota bacterium; assembly: GCA_003558145.1. Classification (GTDB taxonomy): domain Bacteria; phylum CG03; class SLGR01; order SLGR01; family PWQF01; genus PWMP01. Next base: position 1,806 of record PWMP01000156.1, on the reverse strand, counting down.
AAAATAGATTCGCAACTATGTAATCAATGTGGCGTATGCGCAAAAGTATGCCCAATCCAGGTTGTTCCTCATTCTTTTGTAAAGGAAAACAGTGTTGAGGTTGTAAAAGATGCCGACTGCCTTAAGTGCGGCTTATGTGTTTCGGCCTGTCCTAAAAAAGCCTTGAAGTTTGAATGAAAAAAAATTAAAAGCGCTTCTTTTTTAGACTCCTATCTGTAATTTAAAGGATTTGCTATGGCAACAAATATAGGCATTATAATTATTCTTGGGCTTCTCGCTAACTATCTATTTAAATCCATAAGGCTTCCGGGTATTCTGGGAATGCTTCTGGCGGGTATACTTATAGGCCCTTATGGAGCCGACCTGCTTAAGCCGGAACTGATGAGGGTCTCTTCTGATTTCAGGCTGATTGCCCTTGTTATCATTTTGCTTAGGGCCGGTCTCGGACTGGAAAAAGATAAGCTGAAGAAGGTCGGCAGGACCGCTATAAAACTTAGCTTCATTCCCGGACTTATAGAGGGTTTCACTATAGCTTTTGTTTCAATGCGTTTTCTGGGTTTCGGTTTTACTGAAGGCGCGATTCTGGGTTTTATTGTTGCCGCTGTATCCCCTGCGGTAGTTGTTCCCAGAATGCTTCACTTTTCGGAAAAAGGAATCGGCGCAGATAAGGGGATACCCACTCTGATTCTAGCCGGTTCTTCTATAGATGATGTTTTTGCGGTTACGATGCTTACCTCCTTTCTCGCTGTCTACACAACGGCATCTGTAAATGTGGCAGGGCAGGTTCTGACAGTTGTCTCTTCCATAGTTATAGGTATTTCTATTGGCGTTCTGGCAGGTTTTTTACTTGTAAAATCTTTTTCCAATTTTAATATGAGAGACACAAAGAAGGTTCTTTATATTCTGGGCGTTGCGATTCTAATAACTGCAATTGAAGATTTTTTTAGCGGAACTTTTCAGATAGCCGGTCTGCTTGGGGTAATGGTTGTCGGTTTTGTAATACTTGAGAAAACGCCCCGGGCAGCTAAAAGAATTGCAGAGAAATTCGGCAAGATATGGATTTTTGCGGAAATACTTCTTTTTGTCCTTATAGGGGCGCAGGTTAATATACATCTTGCATGGGATGCGGGCCTTATCGGAGCGTTAATAATAATGATAGGTCTTGCCGGCAGAAGTGTCGGAGTAGCTTTTTCAACGGCAGGAACAGACCTGAACTTAAAAGAACAATTGTTCTGCATAATAGCCTACTTTCCCAAGGCGACTGTTCAGGCTGCAGTGGGCGCTATACCTCTTTCCATTGGCATGCCGGAGGGAGATCTTATACTTGCAATAGCGGTACTCTCTATAATAATCACAGCGCCTCTTGGGGCCGTTGGAATAAGCTGGTCTTCAAAACATTTACTTAAAAGAAATCAAAGTGCTGGCTGTTAATCAGCACGAACTGTTTAGTTGCCTGAGTTAGCATAGCGGCAGTTATTCTATTGACCTCTCTCAATAAACTTGACAGTTGTAAAAAGATATTTAAAATTACCATGATTTTATGAATACTTTTAAAATAAAAAAATGCTAATATCTTTTTTAAATCCGCAGGGAAATTTTGACAGCCACGACAGCAGGTGGGTAACCCATCCTGATTTCGGAGGCCAGCTTGTTTATGTAAAGGAGCTGGCTATAGCTATGGCCCGGATGGGATGCAGGGTGGATATAGTTACGCGCCGGATAATAGATCCTGACTGGCCGGAGTTCTCTGAGCCGTTTGATTCTTATGAAGGCGTTGAAAACCTCAGGATAGTAAGGATAAGGTTC
>PWMP01000119.1 GCA_003558145.1 Elusimicrobiota bacterium | reverse complement strand
TAATAAGATAAACGGAATAGAAATCGTTGATGACTGTTACAATGCAAGTCCCGCCTCTGTAAAAGCGCTGTTCAGCGAAATGTTGAAAATGTATCCGCAAAAGGATATAATTGCCCTGGTAGGCCGCATGCATGAACTTGGAAGCCGCGCGGAAGAAATTCACAGGCAAACAGGTTTTTTTTTAGCCGGCATAAGTAATATAAAGTACATATTATCATCGGGAAAATACTGCAGCAGCCTGCTGGAAGGCGCATTGTCGGCCGGTTTTGAAAGAAAAAAAATTTTTACATTCACCGGCGCTCACGAAGCGGCGGAGATAATTAAAAAACTCGCCGGAAAGAAATCGCTGGTGGTTTTAAAGGCTTCACGCCTGGAAAGTTATGAAACAATACTTGAAGAATTAAACAAATGATATATCATTTTTTATATCCCCTTAGAGAAATATTTTCACCTTTTAATGTGCTGCGTTATATAACGTTTCGGACTGCTGCCGGGTTTATAACCGCTATCGTTATCAATTTTATTGTTGCGCCCAAAATCATAAAATGGCTTAAGAAAAAAGACAAAAACCAGGTAATCAATGATGACGGCCCTTCAAGTCACCGCAAGAAAGAGGGAACGCCTACAATGGGCGGACTCATAATAATACTGTCCCTTACCGTATCCACTGTTCTGTGGGCAAACATAAAAAACCCCTACATTATAATACTTCTTGCAAGTACGCTCTGGCTTGGGCTTATCGGCTTTATAGACGATTATATATCTTCGTCTTCCAAAAGGGCAATCGGCCTTACTCCTGCGCTTAAGCTGGCGGGGCAGGTTGTTCTTGGGCTTTCCCTGGCAGCTTATCTTTATTTTAACCCTTCTTTTTCCCAGCAGCCGCACTCTCTGACAATGCCCTTTTTTAAAGATTTATATCTAAATCTCGGGTCAGGCTATATTATAATGGTTTTGCTGACAGTTGTCGCTACGTCCAACGCCGTTAACATAACTGACGGACTTGACGGTTTAGCTATAGGATGCATAATCTTTGCCTCGCTTACATACATGGTGCTTGCCTACATCGCCGGGCATGCACAGTTCAGCAGCTATCTTTTTGTTCCCAATGTTCCTTCAGCCGGTGAAATGAGTATTTTTCTGGCGGCGCTTGCGGGAGCCGGGCTTGGTTTTCTGTGGTTTAATATTTTTCCGGCGAAAGTTTTTATGGGTGATACGGCTTCGCTTTTTATGGGAGCCGTAATAGGCATCAGCGCTATAATTATAAGACAGGAGGTTCTGCTTATACTTGTCGGAGGTGTTTTTCTCATGGAAATAATGTCGGTGGTTCTTCAGGTCCTTTCTTTCCGCTACACGGGCAAGCGTATATTCAAAATGGCTCCGCTGCACCATCATTTTGAACTGAAAGGCTGGAGCGAACCCCAGATAGTAATAAGGTTCTGGATAATAGCTATAATACTTTCCATGTTCACTCTTTCAACTCTTAAAATAAGATGAACGCTTCCTATGAAGGTAAGAAGATTTTAGTTGCCGGTATGGGAGTCAGCGGCCGCAGCGCGGCAGCTTTTCTGACCGGCCGCGGCGCCCGCGTTAGTGTATATGACCGGAAAACCGCCAAGGAAATAGAAGCGCCGCCCGCAGGACTGGAGAAAATTCTTACAGGTGACCCTGAAAAAATTAATCTTTCCGCTTATGACGGGATTGTCGTAAGTCCCGGGATACCGCCGGCAAATCCTCTTATAAAAAACGCCGTTCAAATGAAAATGTCCGTTAAAAGCGAGCTTCAGTTAGGCTTGGAATTCTGTCCTCGCGTTAAGATTGCTTCAGTTACGGGAACAAACGGAAAAACAACAACCTGTTCCCTTATGGAGTATCTCACAGGCGGACGGGCCGCCGGCAATATAGGAAACCCCCTTACTGGCGAAGTAGACAGTTTGAAGGAAGGGGATTTTCTTATCCTTGAAGTCTCAAGTTACCAGATACCTTTTACTCCTTCTCTTTCGCCGGATATTGGCGTTCTCCTTAATATTTTTCCCGAACATATAGAATGGCACGGAAGCAGGAGAAATTATATCCGTTCAAAAAAAATGATGTTTTTAAGACAGTCTTCCGGGCAGTTTTCAATTTTTAATGCCCGGATGAAGGGCCTGAAAAATTTCATGAAAGGCATTAAGGCATCAAAAATGTTTTTTGATGCTGAAGGGCTTCCCGAAAACGGTGCCGGCACGGCTGACGGAAAAGTTTTTTTTACGAAAAACGGTGACAGGAAATTTCTTGGCAGACTGGAAGATTTTGTCATTAAAGGAAAACATAATGTGGAAAATCTTCTCGCGGCGCTTTGCGCTGTAAGGCTTGCGGGTTTTTACGAAATACCTGCACTTTCCGGATTTAAGGCTCCGCCTCACAGAATGGAAAACGCAGGGACATTTAAAGGCGTAACTTATGTAGATGATTCAAAATCTACAAATTTTCATTCAACACTCAATGCTCTTACAGCAGCAGCAGGGCCTGTTATTCTTATGATGGGTGGGCGATCCAAGGGCATCTGCTGCAGGGAGCTTATTAAGGAGAGTCGCGGTAAGGTAAAAGAAGTAATTGCTTTCGGAGAGAGCGCCCCGGAAATACAGAGTCTTTTCAGGGGTTC
>PWMP01000157.1 GCA_003558145.1 Elusimicrobiota bacterium | reverse complement strand
GCCGCCAGTCCGAGGCCTCCACGGGAGAAAACGGGGTTGCCCCGCCGCCGGAAAACGCGCTATAAGTGCCACATCAGTGGTCGAACAGGGCCACCGCGGCTCCGTTCAACAACGTTGGATGATAATGGAGAAGAGTAGGGACAGAGAAGTTGTGTCATCTTTCGACCTTATTCATGTCTGAATTGGTGCAAATGTGGAGAGGAATCGGACGCGTGGACGGAATTTTCAGTTGGGGACAGGCTGGATCGGCGTCAGCCGGTGTCCGCGTGTCGGGGGCGGCTCCAGGCGTACAGCCTGCGGCCGTCCAGATCGCCCAGCCTGGTCGACCGATGCCGATCGACACCGGCACTATTTCTGTGTCCCTACCCGCCCGGTTGACCACGCCACGCCCAAAAGCGTGAACGACACCGTGCACCATCTGCGGAAAAGGATCGAATATCACATGATCCGGACCGTGGCTTAGGATTTCCTTGCAAATATTCTGCATTTTGCAGGTTTTATTTTATAGTGTTGCGTTTTTTTTCCAAATAGGTCATTTTGGATCCAGATTGAGTTCGTTATTCGTCGTTAGTGAATCGGAGCAAGTTATGTTAATCGAGTTCAGTGTTGAAAATTTCCTTTCCGTCAAGGGGCGGGCCACACTCAGTATGGTGGCATCCAGCGATACTTCGCTGGAAGAGTCAAATGTGATCACGTCGGCTAATCACCGTCTAGTGCGGAGCGCGGTTCTGTACGGAGCAAACGCCAGCGGCAAAAGCAATGTGCTGAATGCATTGTACTTTTTCCGGCGAATGATCATGACCTCTTCGAAAGACACGCAGGCCAACGAGGAGATTGATGTTGAACCGTTCCTTCTCTCCACCGAGTGCGAGGGGAGTCCATCCTTCTTTGAGGTCGTTTTCCTCGATGCAGACGTGCCCTACCGCTACGGATTCCAAGCGGATCAAAAAAAAATCCACTCAGAATGGCTATTCTCCCGACCCAGCACGAAAGAGGCAACCCTGTTTGAACGCGAGGGCGACGAAATCCGAGTCAACGCGGATAGGTTCAAGGAGGGGAAGGGGCTTGAGGGGCGTACCCGTGAGAACGCCCTATTTCTGTCGGTATGCGCTCAATTCAACGGTGAAATAGCCACCGCGTTGCTTAGTTGGTTCCAAAACCTGAGGATGCTGCATGGCTTTGCACCTATGGGCATGCTTTCCGCCACCATAGATCGATTGAAGAGTTCCGGTAGCAAGGCGCGGGTGTTGGAATTGACGCAAGTCGCCGATCCAGGAATCACAGACTATGACTTGCGCCAAAAAAATCTGACTATTCAGGATCTCCCGAAAGCAATGCCAGATGAGATTAAACAGGATTTATTGAAGGATCACCCCGTGATTACTGAACTAAAGACCACTCACCGAAAATTCGACGAGGCCAATAATGACGTTGGCACCGTGCAGTTCGACCTCGAAGATAACGAGTCGGCTGGAACACAGAAAATGGTAAAACTGACCGGACCACTACTGGATACGCTGGAGAACGGCAGGCTCTTGGTTGTTGACGAACTGGACGCGCGGATGCACCCACTACTAACCAGAATGATCGTATCGCTCTTTAATTCGCCAGCCAACAGGAAAAATGCACAGTTAATCTTTGCGTCGCATGACACGACATTGCTGACGCCCAAGCTTTTCCGCCGGGATCAAGTCTGGTTCGCAGAAAAGGACCAGTACGGCGCAACAGACCTCTATTCGCTTGTGGAACTCAGGGGTGTTCGCAAGGAGGCATCCTTCGCGAAGGATTACATTCAAGGCAAGTATGGCGCCATTCCCTTTATCGGCGACCCAGAGTGGCTTTTCTGTGAGGGCGGCCATGAGTAAACCTTGGGAACGTGGAGGCAGTTACGCTCGACGTGAAGCCACCCGCTTTATCCGCGATCGCTTCCTGATCGTTTGCGAAGGCGCCAAGACGGAACCTAACTACTTCGAGGCATTTCCTGTAAAGGCAGACCTCATCGCATTGGATGTCGAGGGCATCGGAGCAAACACCAAAAGCCTCGTTGAAGAGGCTATTCGCCGGAAAGCGCAGGCCAATCGTAACAGAACGCCGTATAATCAGGTTTGGTGCGTATTCGACCGCGATGTGTTCCCTGCCGCCAACTTCAACGAAGCGTTCCGGTTAGCGAAGGTGAACAGCATTCGCACGGCCTACTCGAACCAATGCTTCGAACTCTGGTACTACCTCCATTTTCATTTTAACGATGTTGCCCTGCATCGAGAGGCCTATGGTGACAAACTCACGGAGTTTATCGGAAGAAAGTACGAGAAGAATAGTGCAGAGATGTATGCGCTAATTCTGGATCGACAGGAAACCGCCATTCGCAACGCGACCAAACTCCTGAACCGTTACGTCCATTGCAATCCTGAAAAAGACGACCCATCGACCAACGTTCATTTGTTGGTCGAGGCACTGAATGCCTTCATCGATAAGCCGGATACACCGGGTGGTTGAGTTCTTATGGCTTCCCAAGTCAAATCACGACAGGAAGAGTAGAAGTGTAGGGACAGAGAAATTGTGTCATTATCACATCTGTTCATGTCTGAATTGGTGCAAATGTGGAGAGGAATCGGGCGCGTGGACGGAATTTTGAGTTGGGTACAGGCT
>PWMP01000109.1 GCA_003558145.1 Elusimicrobiota bacterium | reverse complement strand
GGCGCTGGCTTCTGTGGAAGAGCTCAGGGGGAATCGCGAACAAATTGTCGTCACGGAAATACCCTACCAGGTCAACAAGTCAACTCTGATCGAAAAGATCGCCTTTCTGGTTCAGACAGAAAAAGTAACGGACATCACGGACGTGCGCGATGAGTCGGATCGTGAGGGAATGCGTATTGTCATCATGCTGAAGCGAGGTGCGGTGCCCAGTGTGGTGTTGAATCAGCTGTACAAATACACGCAGATGCAGCACACCTTCGGAATCATCAACCTTGCCCTGGTCAAGGGGCGGCCGAAAGTGATGAATCTGAAGAAGATCATAAAGCATTTCATTGATCACAGAATAGAAGTGATTATTCGTCGTACGCTGTATGATCTTGACCAGGCGGAGTCCCGGGCCCATATCCTCGAGGGACTCAAAATCGGTGTTGATAATCTCGACGAGGTGATCCAGACGATCCGCTCTTCCAGCAATGTGCCCATTGCCAATGAACGCCTGAGAAGGCGATTCGGCCTGAGCGATTTGCAGGCAAAGGCTATACTGGACATGCGCCTTCAGAAACTGACGGCACTGGAACGTGACAAAATTGAGTTGGAGTACAAAGATATTCTGGAACAGATCCGGGAATACCGACGCATATTGACCAGCCGGGATGTGCAGAACGGCATCATTATCAAAGAACTTGAAGAGCTGAACGACCGATATGGAGATGAGCGACGAACACAGATCGTTTATTCAGCAGAGGACTTCAACATCGAGGACATGATTGCTGATGAGGATGTGGTGGTCACCATTTCCAACACCGGCTATATCAAAAGAGCACCGGTAAGCGGGTATCGCCGGCAAAAACGCGGTGGATCCGGTATGCGGGGTGCTACGACCAAAGATGACGAATACGTTGAACATCTCTTTGTAGCAACCAACCACAATTACATCCTGTTTTTCACACAAAATGGGAAATGCTATTGGCTCAAGGTGTATGAAATCCCCGAGGGAACACGGCTCAGCCGGGGGCGTGCCATTGTAAACCTTATTGAAATTGACAAAAATGATAAGGTACAGGCATTTGTTCCGGTTAAGACACTTGAAGACGAAACATACACGAAGAATCACAACATCATCATGGCTACTGAAAAAGGCATAGTCAAGAAAACAAGTCTTGACGCCTACAGCCGGCCTAGACGCAACGGTATTCTTTCCATCAGTGTGGATGAGGACGACTGTCTGCTAAGTGCCAGCCTGACGGACGGCAAAAGCACCATCTTGCTTGGTGCGCGAAATGGTCGGGCCATTCGCTTCAAGGAGACGGATGTTCGCCTAATGGGACGCAATACCCGGGGAGTTCGGGGCATCAATCTGTCAGATAAAAATGATAAGGTTGTCGACATGGTAGTCATTAAGAATACAAACGAGGCAACGGTACTGGCACTCTCTGAGCAGGGATATGGAAAGCGCAGTCTTGTGGATGACTACCGCGAACAGACGCGAGGCGGCAAAGGTGTCATTACTCTCAAAATCACCCCCAAAACCGGGAAACTAATTGCACTGAAAGAGGTAAGTGACAACGACGACCTGATGATCATTACGGAAAAGGGCAAGATTATTCGCATGCACAGCAAGGATATCAGATCTATGGGACGTAACACACAGGGGGTAAGGATGATGCGTTTGGGTGGAAGCGACAAGATATCTGGCATCACCCGAGTGGTCAGTGACGAAGATGCGGATACCGCACGAAAGGTCGGAGATAACGGTGAAGAAGTTGATCTGACTAAGAATGAGAACGACCTCGGTAGTAACGCGGGAAGTTCTGGTTCAGACAGTAAGGAGGATAGTGAAAATCACGACTCAACCGGCCAATTGGGCTTTGGCGAAGATATATAAGTAAAATAAAAACAAAGAGTAAGACAGCATTCAACACTTGTCGATCAGATTTTGCAGCATTGTCTTTCTCTTAGTAATAAGCGTATCCGGACCGCAAATAGTTACATGTTTGCCCAAACGAAGTAACCACTCGTTAATGAAATCAAGGTCATCGATCAGGAAGGTGATCTGTTGATATTTTTTTCGTTTGTGGCGTGAGGTGATTTTACCCGGTAATTCCGTCAAAAGGGAAAATGCTTTCTCATGACCTATCCGAATAGTAACCGGAATGTTGTTTTCAGACCTGCCATACAGAATGTCATCAATTTCGAAATCATGGCATTTAAGAAAGGGTTTGTCAGTCAAAGTAATGTTCTTGATTCGGGAAAGCATGAAATTTCTCAGTGCCTTGCGGTCATGACAATAACCGATTACATTCCAGTGATCTGTATAGTGAACCAGTAAATGCGGGTCAATAGTGCGCCGGCTTGTTTGGTTTTTGCGATCCCGGTAGTCAAATGCAACCGAACGATTTTCAACGAATGAGGAGCAAAGGGTAAACCAATCTCCTCCGGACTCTCTTTTTTCAACATTCTTAATGTAGGGAGACACCAGGGTATTGCTCTCAAGTATATTCATCTGTGACTGAAGCGGCGCTGGTACGGCACTTCTGATTTTCAGGGCAACATTTTCAGCATCACGGACCATCTCCTGGTCAACCTGTGATCTGACAAACGAAAGCCCCATCATGATAACAGACAGCTCCCGAAATGTAAACATAATGGCGG
>PWMP01000064.1 GCA_003558145.1 Elusimicrobiota bacterium | reverse complement strand
CCACAGAAAAAGATGGATAGCCCACGGGCTTAAGTCCAAAGGCTCCCTGGTTTTGGATGACGGCGCGGTTGAGGCCGTAAGAAAAAAGAACGCGTCCCTGCTTCCTGTAGGAATAAAAAAAATAAAAGGTAATTTTGCCGAAGGGGATTCAGTTAACTGCCTGGATTCTTCAGGTGCAATTATAGCGAGGGGGCTTGTAAATTATTCTTCTTCGGCGCTGAACAGGATAAAAGGGCTTAATACTTCTGATATAGAGGGTGTACTTGGTGTAAAGAATTATGACGAAGCCGTACACAAGGATAATCTTGTTCTTGAATAGTAACCGGAGGGATAGTTTATGAACGAACAAAATACGAATAAAGATAAGCAGGAAAAAATATTCAGTATTGCCGTTAAGGCAGTTAAAGCAAGCAGAAAACTCAGGGAGGTTGGCACTGACGAAAAAAGAAAAGCGCTGAATACGATTGCTGATTTATTGGATAAAAAGGCTGATGACATTAAATTTAGAAATGAAATAGATGTTGAGGCGGCGAGGCAGGACGGCCTCGGTAAAGCTCTTGTAGACCGGCTTATTCTGGACGAAAAAAGAATAAAGTCAATGACTGACGGAATAAGAGAGGTAGCTTCTCTTGAGGATCCTGTAGGAAAAGTCTTAGAAAAGAAAACACTCCCTTCCGGACTTGAGATTATAAAGAAAAGCGTGCCTTTGGGAGTTGTTGCGATGATTTATGAATCAAGGCCTAACGTTACTGCCGACTCTGCGGCGTTATGTCTGATGTCTTCCAATGCCGTTATACTGCGCGGCGGCTCGGAGGCCCTTAACAGCAACCTTGCAATAGGTCATTATATACGCGAGGCGCTGCAGGCTACGGCTATTCCTTCCGACGCAGTCCAGGTTTTTGATGATACTGACAGGGAGCTTGTGGAATATCTTGTAACTATGAAAGGGCTTATTGATGTGGTAATACCCCGCGGCAGCGAAAAAATGATTAATCATATTTCAATAAAGAGCTCTGTTCCCGTTGTAGGACACGGTAAGGGCCTGTGTCATATATATATTGACGAATCGGCCGATAAGGATATGGCCGTCAATATAGTACATAACGCCAAAGTACAGAGGCCCGGTGTATGTAATGCGGTGGAAACTCTTCTTATTCACTCATCCTGCGCCGGGGAGATTCTTCCTGCCGTATGCGAAAAGCTTTCTGCTTCGGGAGTTGAGCTTAGAGGAGACGAAAAAGCAGTAAAAATATACTCAATGAACGAGGCGTCTCAAGAAGACTGGTCCACCGAGTATCTTGATCTAATACTCTCAATAAAAGTTGTGGATTCCGTTCAGGAAGCTATTGAACACATTGAAAGGTACGGTTCGCGGCATAGCGACGCCATAATTACATCCGGCGACGTTTCAAGAGATAAGTTTTTTGCAGCTGTTGATTCGGCATGCGTTTATCATAATGCCTCAACACGTTTCACTGACGGCGGACAGATGGGTCTGGGCGCGGAAATAGGGATTTCTAACCAGAAACTTCATGCCCGCGGGCCTATGGGACTAAAAGAGCTTACAACATATAAGTATCTCCTTAGCGGTTCGGGCCTGGTAAGGCCGTAATAATCATCTGCCTATGAGCTACATCCTTTTCGGCGGCTTGTTTGACCCTCCCCATATAGGCCACATGGAAATAGCCGATACGGCTTTAAGGGAAATAAATCCAGATGTTATTTACTGGATTCCATCCAGGGTTCCGCCTCACAGACAAAAAGGTGTTCTTCCCGGAGAGAAAAGGTTTGAAATTTTAAAAAAATGGCTGTCTTCGGTTGACAGGATGCAGGCAAGCGGCATTGAGCTTCTGCCGGATCATTCGGGTTATACGGTGGAGACAATAGAAAGATTCAAAAAAGAAATACCGGGACAGGATTGTTCCCTCCTTATAGGTTCTGACGAGGCAGAAAAATTTAAAGAATGGAAAGACTGGGAAAATATTCTCAGCATGGCGTCCCTTCTTGTAGGAAAGCGCCGCGAAAATATAAATATTCCGCCGGGAATCAATGCCAGGATACTAAACAACAGGATTGTAAACGTATCATCCACTTCCCTAAGGAAAAAATTGAAGAGAGGAGACAATACTGAAAACGAGCTTGCTGGCAAAGTCGCAAAAATTATAGAAGGAAACGGCTTTTATAAATGATTAAAAAAAAATCCGGAAAAATCAAAATATTCAGCGTTCCGGTTTTTCTTGTATTTTTAGGACTTTGCTATATAACTCTGACCGCTTTCAGCCCCATAAAAAGGCAGATAATTTCGGGAGACAGAATAAATATAGTACTTCTGGGGGTCAGCGACTTTGACTACGCACGTATTGCCGAGGTAATAAAACTTGTCAGTTACGAGCCCAGAACCGGATTCCTTGATGTTGTTTCAATTCCCAGGGATACCAGAATTCCGGTTCCTTCCGGGATTTCATGGAGGGGCTTTCAGAAGCTCAATGAAGTTTATGCCAGGCTGGGGCGCAGCAGCGGCAGTAAAGAAGAACACGTAGAAGAATTCAACAAGGTGCTCGGAAATCTTTTGAATGATAAAATTCTGATAGATCATTATTTTGTTGTTGACTACAGGGCCTTCACTGATTTCGTTGATGCTATTGACGGGGTTAAGATAGAAGTGAATAATCCTAAATATTATGTTGACAGGGCGCAGGGCCTTTATATAGACATATCAACCGGTATACACTTAATGGATGGTGAAACCGCGCTTAAATACGTGCGTTACAGGGACCGTATTCGCGGAGACATAGGGCGTCAGACCCGGCAGCATAAATTTCTTCATTCGGTGTTTGACAAGTTTAAGTCTCCTGAAATAGTGCCCAAGATCCCTTCTGTAATAAGGGCTGTTATGGAAAATGTGGAAACTGATTTAAAATTTTATGATATTGCAGCCCTGGCCGATGAGCTTAGAAACTTTAAACTTGAAAATTTCAGGGTTCAGCAGGTACCGGGAGAACCCGGTATGCGATGGGGAATAAGTTACTGGGAAGTTGACAGTACCGGATTGGATGAAATTGTTGAGGTTGTCATTAATTCTCAGGAAATTAATCTGCCGCTTCCGGCGGCGGACAGGAGCCGTAAACTTTCCAGGATTATAACCGCCGAGGTGTGGAACGCTTCGGGAAAAAGCGGTATTGCACGGGATACTACCCGTTATCTAAGAGAAAGAAATGTAGATGTGGTACGATATGGTAATTACGGAGTCAGAAGGACTCATACCCAGGTGATTTCAAGAAGGGGAGACCGCACTGCCGAGCAGGCAGCACGCGAAATAGCCGTAATGCTGGGCTGCCGTAATATATCTACTGATATAGATACGAGCAGAATGGTTGATATAAATGTGGTTATAGGGGAGGATTTTAATCCTCCCTGGGGTTCGGGCGAATTTAGCGTTATAAGATAAGGTACTATTTATTTGATGATTAAAAAAACTACAGGAAAGAAGAAGAGGCCGGGAGATTACAAAAAACTGGCTGTAAAGATAGCTGAAGTAATCGGAGAAAAAAAAGCCGAAGATACAATAGCCCTTGATATAAGTTCTATTGCTTCTTTTACGGAAATAATAATGATATCCTCCGCTAATTCTTCTGCGCAGATTAATGCGATTATGCGGGAGCTTAAAAAAAACCTGACCGGTATTAAACCGGACCACATAGAGGGGGAAGCTTCTGACGGCTGGGTTCTGGTGGATTATGACGGTCTCATTCTCAATATATTTATTCCTGTAAAACGGGATTTTTATTCTCTTGAGCGCCTTTGGGGAGACGGGAAAAAAGTCAATGTATGAGATAAAAATTAAAGAAAAAATAGAGCAGATTACATCACTTGAAGATATAAAACTGACGACTCCTCCTCCCGGATTCAGCGGTGACCTGTCATCAAACGCCGCCCTTGCCGCCGGTATAAACCCCCGTAAACTGGCAGAAGCGCTGAATGAACTGGATGAGGTTGAAAAAACAGAAATTGCCGGACCCGGATTTATAAACATTACTCTTGGCAAAGAAGCCCTGGAAGAGGAGATAAAAGAAATACTTTCCTCGCCGGCATTATACGGCGGAGGGACTAAAAAAGGAAAAGTTCTCTTTGAGATGGTAAGTTCCAACCCAACCGGACCTCTTCACATAGGACACGGCCGTGGTGCTGCAATAGGAGATTCACTGGCAAGGATATTTGAAAAGCTGGGTTATGATGTCTGCAGGGAATATTATGTAAATGATACGGGCAACCAGATGCAGCTTTTAGGTGAAAGCGTAAAATGTATTCAGCAGGGACAAGAAGTCCCTGAAGACGGCTACAGGGGTGATTATATTAAAGAAATAGCATCCGGGCTGAGGTCATCTGGCGACTTGTCTAAGGCTGCAGGCGAAAAAATTCTCAGGATGCATTTTGAAACTCTTAAAAACTTTGGAGTGGAATACAGCAGCACAGTTTACGAAAGTGATTTTATCCGTGCAAAGAAAGTTGAAGATGTCATTGAAAAAATGAAAAATAAAGGACTCACCTTAGAAAAGGACGGCGCCTTATGGTTCAAATCTTCTCAGTTTAACGACGATGCGGACAGGGTACTTGTCAAAAATGACGGGGAGTTTACCTATTTTGCTTCAGACTGCGCCTACCACAGTGATAAAGCTCAGCGGGCAGATCATCTTGTAAATATATGGGGAGCGGACCATCACGGCTACATCGAACGGCTTCGGGCTTTTTTTAAATCCTTCGGTTATGCGGAAAAAAAGCGCCTGGACATAGTTCTTTATCAGCTGGTTGATTTGAAAAGGGGAAATGAAAAGGTGTCTATGTCCACCCGGGCGGGCCAGTTTGTTACGCTTGACGAGGTTCTGGATGAAGTCGGAAAAGACGCAGCAAGGTTTTTTATGCTTATGAGAAGCAGTGATTCCCCTCTGGAATTTGACCTGGAGCTGGCAAAAGAGGAGTCATCCAAAAATCCGGTATATTACGTCCAGTACTCACATGCCAGAATTTGTTCTATTTTCCGGAAAAAGGGGATTTCATTTGAAGATGTTAAGCCCTCGGACGCACAGGGCCTGGGGGACGAGGAGAGGGAAATAGTAAAATTTCTTGCCCATTACCCGTTCCTCCTTCAAAAGTGCTTCCAGCTGGATGCCCCGCATCTTCTTACGGATTACCTGAGACAGTCAGCTTCTACATTTCACAAGTATTATGATACGGTCAAGGTAATAGGAAGCGAAAAGGAAAGACAGCGGCTGGCTCTGCTGAAAGCTGTAAAGGAAATAATAAAAGACGCCCTTGGTCTCATAGGCGTATCAGCGCCCGAAAGAATGTAAAATAAAAAAAGGGACGGTTCTATTTTAATACAGCGAGTTGTCTTTATAAGAACTTGAGGTGAAAGAATGAAAATAACATGGTATGGTATGGCCTGTTTTATGCTTGAATCATCAGGCGGAGCCAAAGTGCTTACAGACCCATACGACGCCTCTGTCGGTTACAGGGTACCTTTTGAGACAGCGGATATAGTAACGGTTTCCCATAGTCATTTTGATCATAGCGCTGTTGAAACAGTTAAAGGACAGCCCGTTATAGTAAACCAAGAGGGCCATTGCAGGCATAAGGGAATAAATTTCTCCGGAATAAAAACTTATCATGATAATAGCGCCGGAAAAGAAATGGGTGAAAACACCGCTTTTATAATCGAAATGGACAATATCCGCTTTGTTCACCTTGGAGATATCGGGCATACCCTCAGTCCCGCCCTTATAAAAACTTTTAAACCCTGCGATATACTTGCCCTGCCGGTGGGAGGAATATTTACCGTAGAAGCTGCCGGCGCCGCTGAAATAGTAAGGCAGCTTAATCCTTCCATAGTTATCCCGATGCATTATTCTACGCCTTCGTGCAAACTTGACCTTAAAAGCGAAAGCGAATTCACCAGGCTTTTTCCGGAGATAAGAAGGCTTAAAGAATGGCAGGGCTGCCGTGCGGATATGCCCGGTCAGCAGCAAGTTTTTGTTATGATGGCAAAAGGAGACTAAAAAGGGTAAAAAGGGTAAAAAGGGGACGGTTCTATTTTTTACAAAGCAAGGGATCATGTAGGGCTGTTCATGGAAGCCGATAAAAACTGCTTGAAGCAAAAAGACCATGGAAAAACAAAATAATAATCTCCAGAGGAGGAAAAGATAATGTATAGCCATATTGTTGATGTTGCCCGCCGTTATGAACAGGATATGGTAAATTTTTTACGCGATATGATTCGTATCCCTTCCCAGAGCTGCCGCGAAAAAGAAGTGGTTCTTCGCGTCAAAAAAGAAATGGAAAAAACGGGTTTTGATGAAGTCAGGATAGACGGTATGGGGAATATCCTTGGCCGTATTGGTTCGGGCAAAAAAATAATAGCCATGGATGCCCATATCGATACAGTCGGAGTGGGAAATATAGAATTATGGGGTCACGATCCCTATGAGGGAAAATTTGAGAATGGTATTGTATACGGGCTTGGCGCAAGCGATCAGGAAGGCGGGATGGCTTCAATGGTATACGGGGGAAAGTTGATAAAAGATTTTAAGCTGGAAGGGGATTATACCCTGTATATCGTAGGAAGCGTTCAGGAAGAAGACTGTGACGGGCTTTGCTGGCAGTATATAGTCAACGAAGAAAAGCTTCGCCCGGATTGTGTAGTTATAACAGAACCTACCGCTTTGAATATCTACAGGGGGCAGCGGGGTAGAATGGAAATAACTGCTTCGGTAAAGGGCCGCTCCGCTCACGGTTCGGCGCCGGAGAGAGGGGTGAACGCGGTTTACCTGATAAGCCGCATGGTTCTTGAAATCGAAAAACTGAATCAACGCCTTAAAGAGGATCCGTTTCTTGGCAAGGGTTCAATAACAGTTAGCCACATAGAATCAAAGTCTCCGTCCCTTTGCGCAGTTCCTTCCTCCAGCAGCATACATATGGACCGCCGCCTTACTGCCGGAGAAGATATTACAATCGCTATTGCTGAAATTGAGGATGCCGCTTCCAGGGCGGGAATAGAAGCTGAGATAAATGTGCCCGAGTATTCAAAGCCCTAATACAGGGGAAAGATTTATCCGTCAAAAGCCTATTTTCCAACATGGACACTGGATGAAAATCATTCGCTTCTTGCTGCGGCAGGCGCAGCCCGGATTGATGTAATGGGCAGTGCCGGTGAAATAGGAAAATGGACTTTTTCGACAAACGGAGTTGCGACTATGGGTATGCTTAATATACCAACGGTAGGTTTTGGGCCCGGAGAAGAGAAATACGCTCACACAGTGGACGACCAGATTGCTGCTGACCATCTGGTAAAAGCAGCAGCTTTTTATGCAGCATTTCCGGGCCATTATGTCAAGGTTACGGAAGGTAATTGAAGGAAAACGAGGTTAAAAAAATGAGAGAAGCTATTTTAAAGACAAAAAACATGCTGGTATCACTTAAGAAAATGAACTTTAATATGTACAGAAAAGATTTTCTGTTGAGCTGGGATAAAAGCATTGAAGATATAAAAGCTATTCTCAGTATGGCTGATATACTGCGCGCTCTTTACCGGGACAATGTCAGCCTGAAAGTTTTTCAGACCGGGTTGGGTATATCCCTTTTTCGGGATATGTCTACCAGAACAAGAATGGCTTATGCCTCGGCCTGCAACCTGCTGGGACTGGGGACTTTTGACATGGATGAATCCAAGACACAGATTACTCACGGCGAAACAATAAGGGAAACCTCAAATATGATATCGTTTTTAAGTGAGGTAATAGGTATACGAGACGACATGTACATAGGCAGGGGCCATAACTTTATGAAGGAAGTAGCTTCTTCACTGAATGAAGGATTCAGCAAAGGAGTACTGGGTCATCGTCCCGCGGTTGTAAATTTGCAGTGTGATTTGGACCATCCCACACAAACGCTTACGGATCTGCAGCATCTTAAAAATTATTTTGGTTCCCTTGAAAGCCTGCGGGGCAAAAAGATAGCCATGAGTTGGGCGTACTCGCCCAGTTATGGTAAACCCCTTTCCGTTCCGCAGGGGGTTATAGCCCTTATGAGCAGGTTCGGGGCTGAAGTCGTCCTGGCTCACCCGGCCGGATACAATCTTATGCCAGATGTGGTTAAAAAAGCCGGCGAGTTTGCTAAGGAGTCGGGAGGAAGTTTTACTGTAACGGAAGATATGAAAGAGGCCTTCAACGGGGCTGACGTTATTTATCCGAAGAGCTGGGCGCCGTTGGAAGTTATGAAAAAACGCACTCAGCTTCTAAACAAAGGTGACGAAAAGGGGCTGACCGGATTGGAAAAAGAATGCCTTGCCCAGAATGCGAAACATAAGGACTGGGTTTGCGACGAAGATATGGTGTCGCTGACAAAAGATAAGTCGGCCATATATCTTCATTGCCTGCCGGCGGACGTGCAGGGCGTTAGTTGTGAGTATGGAGAGGTCACTGAAGACGTTTTTGAAAAGTACCGCATCCAGACTTACCGCCAGGCGCGCCATAAGCCTTTTATAATAGCGGCAATAATAATTATGTGCTGCTTCCGTGATCCCGTAACACTTATCGATGATAAATACAGAGGAAACAAACACCGCAGCGGATGACTTTAAAATCTCAGGCTCGTTCCTGCCCGAAGTACGCTGTCGGTATAACTTGTATCCTTTTCGCCGGAATCGTTATCCCTGACTGAGTATTCCAGTTCCAGGGCTCTGCCCGTATTGCCGGCAATAAAGTAAGAAAAGGACATTGCAACTCTTGAGCTGGTTGACCCACCGCTGCGCCTGCTGCAGGAATGCGATATCCCAGCAGCTGCTATGTCTGAAAATCTTCCATTGAGAGCAAGGGTGTAGCCGGACGAACGGTCCCTGTCTCCGGCACTTCTTTCCCTTATGCTCTGCCGGTATGATGCCGAAGGCGAGAGACGGACAGCGCCTTCTTTTATCCTGTAAGAGCCGCCCGCCGTAAGTGAAAGAGCGTCTTCTTCGTAATCGTTACCGGAATCGTTTTTATCTTCATTTTCAGAGAGGGTATAATTAAAACCCATGTTTGAAGTCCCTATTGCATACCTTATGCCCCCGCCCCGGGCCTTAAACCTTCTGTTTACTGTTGTGTCCCTGTCATCCGATTCTATTTTTCTTGACCTTAAATCCAGGTTCAGCATTATATTCCCGGTAAGCCTGAAATCCGTTCTCAGCCTGGGGGCCGAGACCGCGGTAGTATACTCAAGGTTGTCATCAATGTTGTTGTTATAGGTTTCGTATGAAAACCTTGCGTTGGCAAAGTCGGCAAAGCGGTATCCCGCGCTGAAAGCCCTTACTCGCCTGTCCCTGTCGGCATAGCCCGAAAGAGAAGAAAAAGAGGAGCCCGCAACGGAGTATTCGCCACCGAGGCTGAAAGTTCTTGTGCGGTAGTCGGCCCTGAGTTTATATGCCCGGCCTTCCTCTTCGATATCTGAAATTTCTTCTTCCCGGCCGGACCACGCCGTATCCAGGCGCATAGTAAGGTTTTCGTAGAGCATTCCGGTTATATCAAATCCGTAAACAGTGTTTTTTTCAACGGGAACAATCTCATTGTCATCATCCATACTGTCTTCATCGTCTGAGGTCAAGGCATAGCTGAAACCCGCGTTCCATCCTTCTCCCAGTTCCTGCGCCGCGCGGAAACCCATGGAATTTCTGCGGTACATGGAATCCTTTACCGCGCCGTACTGCATGCCGTAGACCGGCTGGAAGGAAAACCCCCCGACGTTAAAGTGTCCCATTCCTCCTGTAACGGCGCGGGAGAAAACAAGGTCGGAAAAACTGCCGTAAACATACCCCACGGTGAGCCCGTATTCAAGATCATTCGTATGAGAATCAAAGCCTGCAAACCACCTGTGAACTTTAAAATCGTCCCTATACGCGGCTTCGTCGTTGGTGGCCCTGGCGGATATGCCGCTGTTGAAGCTGTTATTGCCCTGCCGGGCTGAATAATTCACAGAAATATTGTGGGTGTTGTATGTTCCCTCTTCAAGAATAGAGTAGGATGTCGCCCCGTCAACAAGGTTGTGATATATATTTGACCTGAGGTTCATACTGAGGCCGCCGGCATATGAGATTGCGGAGACAAAGAAAAGAGAGGCAGAAAGTAATATTGTTTTTTTCACAACCTTACCTCAAATCCCTTGAACCGTCCGGCTGGTATGCCCAGTCGAATATAATTCTTTCAAATGTTACATCAATTATCCTAAACTTGGCGTAATTTCCGTTTTCACAGATTGCAACGTACGAATGCCCTACCTCAGCCGGTACAGCATTATCGTATCCTGATATCGGCGCGTTATGCACATCTTCAAGTCTCATAAATCCCAGACTTTTAATATTAGGGCCGTCATAAGATATAACAGAGGTTCCTTCAAAACCTATGCCTGTGTCTTTGACAATTTTTCCCTGAACAAATGAAAAACCGTCTCCGGCAGTATAACGCTCGAGAGTCTGATTTCTGTGTATTGTAAGACCAGGCTGCCTGATCTCGTCTGCAGTCCTGCCGCCGGCGGCAGGACTTTCTATGGGAAGGTCCACAAGTATTCCGAATACGGGAGTGCCGGAATAGGAGAGAAGCAGCCACTGGCCTTCATCGTTTGTCAGGCGGAAAGTGTTGTCTCCTTCATCGCGTATCCGTTCGCCCGAGTTGATATTGGT
>PWMP01000117.1 GCA_003558145.1 Elusimicrobiota bacterium | reverse complement strand
TTTTGATACCGTGCCAGGGCTGTCCAGTAATCAAATGACATCTGCGCAAGTTTTTGCAATGCCGAAAAACCCGTTGCGAAACGTTCCGGCCATTCCACCGCCGAAGCGCCGGACGGTTGAGACGTGCCAAATGCCGTTTTTGTTTCTTTTTCCATATCCGATATCCTCTTTTGCCGTCATTTCAATAAAAAGCGGCCGGGGCGCTTGGCCCTTCGCGAGCATCACTTCGTCCCTTTTCTGCCTTTGTGCGATGCAGCATATTCTTCCGGTTCATCCGCTTCTTCCGGCGGGGCCGGCTCGTCCTGTGTGGAATTGAGCATGGCGAACATATCGGGGATCCCGTCCATATCATCCGGGTTTATTTCACTTTCGTCACGGTGGGGCATTCCGGAAACCCGCATTCCCATCCGGAGCCATTGCCGGAAATAGCTGTCAAAGGTTTTTTTGGAGTGAACATAGATTTTAAGGGTTTCTTCCAGGTATTTTTCGAAAAAATCACTCAAAAGGTTATCGCCGTAGCGAATAATAAGATGAAGCAGTGAAACGGGGAGCATTGCCTGCTTTTTCGAAGCCTCCAGGATAATCTGGTTGAGAATGAATCCGGTTACATCCTCACCGGAAGCGGCATCAATAACCTTGATCGTCCTGCCGGCCCGGATCCGCCCGGCTACCTGCTCAAGCGTCACATAGGCGCTCTGCTCGGTATCGTACAACCTTCTGTTTGCATATTTCTTGATAATAACGGGATCGGTCATGTTCGTGCGACGGCTCCTTTTTCGGGTATCTGTAACGGTTACATTATATGCACTGCAATATAAATATATCCAGTATGCTTCATAAGGTCAACAGCGAATTCTTTATAAAAATGGAATATGCGGATCATATTGGCCAATCGGGCCATCGGCTGTGTCCATTTTTTTTGTGCAGCGCACAAAAAAAGCTTGACATTTTCACCGGGCAATCATTATATTGTTTGACACCAAGGCGGCCTTTTTAAACCAGACTATTTGGCAGTGTGGCATAAATAGTGGCTGAACCGAAACCGTCTTTTTCGCCGTCCTTGACCTTGACGAAAAATCCTGGTTTCCGTTCAGCCATTAAATACCGTATACAACCAGAACAGCATGGAGGTTATCATGTTTCAAACACCACAGGCACCAGGATTTGCAATGCGTCAAACGCTCAAGGCCAATAAACTGGCAATGGATACCTCCTACCGGTGGCTGTGCATGATACAGGATCATATCGGAAAATCAACGGACATAGCATGGAGGCAAATGACTCTGGGGCAGGAAAGCGCGGAGAAGGCACAAGTGAAATGGTTTGCGCTGGTGAAAAAGGAGCGGGAAAGCGCTAAGAAAATGTTCGATTCGGTTTTTGAGGCGTATGAATCATTTTCTGCCACCGGTAATCAGGCAAAAAACAGCGAAAAAGCCCGGGAAGATCAGGCCGAAAAAGCACCACCGAAAAAAGAAGCCGGCAAGAAATAACAGCGGTAAATTAATCTCTAAAATTCGCCAGGGAGGATATCATGGAAATGACAAATATGGTTAAACAGATCGTGGATTTTCAAAAAAGCGTATTCATCAATGCCTACAATACAACTGCAATGCTTCAGGACCAAACGGAAAAAATCGGCGCCGCGTTCATGGAGGAAAACCCCATGGTGCCGCAGCAGACAAGGGCTGCCATGAACGACTGGGTGAACTTGCAGAAAAAAATGAGAGATGACTACAAGAAGGTAATTGATGAAAGCTTTAAGAATCTGGATGCCTATTTCGCGGAAACAGCGAAAGGCAAATAATATTTTCCCATGAAAAGGCGGATGTGCCGACGCGCCGCGTCGGCACATCCGCTGTTTTATTTTTCAAGAACCGACCTGATCCGCTCCAGGATAAGCGCTTCCGACGGATAGGCCTCCCTGCCTGCCGATGATGTGACCTCTTTTAATATAGACAAGGCCTTGTTGCGTTTGCTCTTGGTCGGAAGGAGCCGGGGCAGGCTGACGATGGCCTGGTTCCTATCGGTTTGCAGAATGCGCGCCTGGCGGTAAAATATTTCCGTTATTGAATCGTGCCCAATATCCTTGAACGCCTTGTTCTCTTCAATAAGGCGCAGCATCAACTCATAGTCCTTGCGCCCGAGTTCCCAGTCAGCCATGCCGACAGCCAGCAGCATGCGAATGACGGCTTCGGGCAGGTCGCCTTTTTCCATCTGATTGCCCCAATACATTGCATCCTGACGGCGCAGTTCTTCCAGCTGCTCATCCTGCGATCTGGCTTCATCCTGCGTGGAAGGCTCCTGGAACAGCTCTGACCATGGCATCTGGTACATGAATTGAAAAGCCGTCT
Organism: Elusimicrobiota bacterium; assembly: GCA_003558145.1. GTDB lineage: Bacteria > CG03 > SLGR01 > SLGR01 > PWQF01 > PWMP01. The sequence continues at coordinate 322 of PWMP01000117.1, read as the reverse complement.
CCCAGAAACTGTCCCGCATCGTGCGGTAAATTTGCAAATTATCCACGATCAGCTCAGAGCTCAGTCTTTCCATCCGCAAAAATATATTGTCTTCCGACACGGTCGGGCGGTTGCCGTTTTCCCGCAGGAATGACGCCCAAATGCCGACAGGGTAAAAGGCGGGATTCAGGTCGGATATCAGGTATCGCTGCATCCGCATGGGATGAGCCTGACGCAGCATTTCCGCGGTGAGTTCGTTGATAAACGGTTTGATCCAGAAAGAGGCCATCAGCCGGTAGGCGGTGTCGTTGATCCGCGACAGGGTCCGCGCCGGAATGAACGC
>PWMP01000031.1 GCA_003558145.1 Elusimicrobiota bacterium | reverse complement strand
GATGCAACGGTATCTCGAATGATTCAAAAAATAACCCTGGACTATCCTGATATATGCACCTCGTGGGATAACTTTATAATTGAAAAAACGTAAAACGTAGGGTCTGACCCCTTTTTGAGGTTGACAAAAATGAAGGTTTTGTATTAGCATTAAATTGTCCGGGCGATACAAAAAAGAAAAGAGGAGAAAGCAGTCCGGAAAAGGAGGTGAGAAAAACATGTCTATGAAAAAAACAAATGGCGGCTTTACACTGATTGAGCTGATGATCGTTGTAGCAATTATAGGTATACTTGCAGCTGTAGCTGTGCCGAGATTCGGCGTTGTAATTGACAGAGCCCGTGAATCGCAGCTGAGAGGCGAACTCGGATCAATCAGAACAGCCGTTACTATGTACTATGGTCTTACAGCAAATGCGCTCGAAAACGTTGAAGGCAATGCCGGTATAACAATACTGGAAGGTAAAGGCCTTTTGGATTCGGGACATACGTTTGATGTGACGATTCGCGACCAGAGCGATGATTCTACTGTAAATGTTACCCAGGAGCATCTCTGTTTCACAAATGCCGGTGTGATATTCGGTGATCCAGCTGTCGCTGATGTGGTGACTTCAGACGGGGCGCTTAGCACCTGGTAATAGAGCCGAAAGTACAGGGTGATTAACAAAGGCGGGGAAGAAATTAAAAAATCTTCCCCGCTTTTTTATTTAAAAAATTATGTACCAAAAATCTAAACACAGGATTGCGCTGCCTGTATTTTTGCTGGCGTTTGCGCTTTCTTTCAGCAGCGCTTTTATTGACCCATTTCATACGCCTAAAGTTGTTGCCGGAGCTGTTTTTCTTCTTTACCTTCTGTATGCCGAAGGCCCGGAAAAAATATTTTCAAGCCCTTTGTTTTTTCCGGCAGCGGGTTTTCTTTTTGCAGCCGGCGCAGTTCTCCTGGCAAAGGGAAAGTTTGCTTTTGCCGGTGGAAACTACACGGCAATGGTAATCATCTTTTTTATTCTGCTTATTGTATCCGCAATCCCGTCCGAAAAACTTAAAAGCTATGCAGCAACAGGACTGACTTTGTCGCTCCTGGCAGTAAGCGTATATGCGATTCTGCAGTATTACGGAATTGCAGGGGCTTTTGCGAGAGGATCTTCTCCATCGTATTTAATTCCGTTTGCGACTTTCGGAAACAGGGTGTATCTTGCCGACTATCTGCTGCTGACTCTCCCGTTCGGAGCGTCTCTTTTCATCAAAAACAAGCTTAAGGGAGCAGTAGTCCTTACCCCGGCTTTGTGGGCTCTTTACATTTGCAGGGCTTCACGGAGCATACCCGCTATTTTAGCCATGACAGCAGTTTTTATGATTTTCTCTTATAAAAGTAAAAATAAGAGAATATATGCTATTGCCGGTGCAGTGTTTATTCTTGTCTTTTCTGCTTTTGTTTATCCCCTGAGGGACAGAATTATTAAAAGTTCCCTGCGCCCCAGGATAGAGGTCTGGAGAGTTGCCCGCGAAATGTTTTTTTCAAACCCTGTTTTCGGGGTGGGAGCGGGAACTTTTTACTATGAACATCCTCTCTACCAGGAACAATTTTTCAGAGAAGAGGAAAACCTGCGCTATGCGCCGCACTCTCATATTCGCCGTGCCCATAACGCCCAGTCTGATTTCATACAATTAGCTGTTGAAACGGGAATAACAGGATTTCTCCTTATCGTGTGGATGTTTTATCTCTGGTTTAAAAAGGCGGATAGCGGCAGTGATTTTGGAATTCCGGCAAAAGCGGCCATTGCGGCTATTCTTGCATCAGGACTGATTGCGTTTCCCTTCCATACTCCCGCGATACCCCTGACGGCGGCCGTAATAATGGGAATCGCAATACAACCGAAGAAAAGAATTTCAAACCGGACGCCGCTCATTAAAAGATGGGCAAAGGTTTTGATAATATGCCTGGGCGCCTTTATGGTTTTAGTAAAAGCAGGAGAGCAGATTATCTGGGAAAAGGGCCGGAGGGCTTTTGATAAAGGCGATTACAGGCGGGCAGTTGAGCTTCTTGAAGCTGCAGAAGATTTTTCTTTTCTTCCCGGTGAAATTATATACAGCCAGGCAAGAGCCTGGGACCTTAGGGGTTTTTACTATATTGCCGAAGCCGAATACGGCCGCGCTCTTGAAACGGTTAACTTCAGCGCTATTTACTATTATCGCGCGATAGCTCTTTTGAGGATGAATCAAGCTGGAGAAGCCGAGAGATATCTTGAAAAAGCTGTCTATACGACGCCGCGGCTTGAAGCTCCTTATATAATTTTGATAGACTTATATAATCAAACCGGAAGAACTGAGCGTGCCCGGTATTACGAGGACATGCTCAAAAGAGTAAAGGGAGATAACTAAATGTATTACCTGCCGGCTGTTGCTTTTGCTGTCGGGCTTGTTCTGGGCAGTTTTGCCAACGTCTGCATATGGCGTATTCCCCGTGGCGGTTCTATAATAAAGCCGTCCTCTTTCTGTCCCAAATGCCTTACGCCGATAAAGTGGTATCACAATATTCCCGTTGTCAGTTATGTTTTTCTGGCAGGCAACTGCGCTGCCTGTTCCAGGGGTATAAGCTTCAGGTATCCTCTTGTTGAGTTAATTACGGCTTTTATTACGGCAGGATGGTTTTTGCGTTTTGACTCTGTCGGTACCGCGCTTG
>PWMP01000112.1 GCA_003558145.1 Elusimicrobiota bacterium | reverse complement strand
TTACATAGATGGCAGGTAATTGTCAAATTACGCCCGGCTTCATTTTTTCCGCTTTTGAAAGTACTTGACAAACGCACAACAATTTGATACCACTTTAATCAAATGATGGGGGGAAACAAGAATTCAGGAGAAAAAAAATGGAAAGAAGAGCTCATCATAGAAAAGATGTCCGCTGCATTGCGGAAGTATTTGATAATGACAATAACTATATTGCCCAGGGCGAGGCACGCAACATAAGCTCGGGCGGAATAGCAATATTAACCAGACGCCCTTTCAGGGACAAAGACACAATAAAACTAAATATCACCGATGGTAAGTCACCTCTCATGAGAAATATAAAGGGAGAGATTTCAAGGGTGGAACACCTCTACGACAGTGTCTGGCATAATGCCGTAAAATTTACCCGGGAACTACCGGTTGATTCTATAAAATAAAACTTCAGTTTATCCGTTCTTCAGTTTTCTTATCAAAAAAATGCAGCACTTCGGGTTTGAATATAAGTTCAAGCTCATCTCCCATTGAAACCCGGTTGGAACCTTTTGTCTTCATTATTATTTTATTGCTTCCAACAGTGGTGTGTATATAGTTTTCGCTTCCCATGGGTTCTTCCGTTACAACTTCCGCCCTTATTACATTCTCGCCGGTAGACATCTTTGCATATACCCTGTCAATTATATCTTCGGCCTTATACCCATTACAAGTTCCCGGCCGCTGTAGCTTTCAAGAAATTTAAAAGCTGATTTATTAAGAACAATATTAAAGCCGCCGCCTTTTATTTCATACTTGCTGTCCCTGGCAAGAAGTTTTGTTTCCATAAAATTCATAGACGGGGAACCTATAAAACCGGCTACAAACTTATTTTTAGGTTCACTGTAAAGTTTAATAGGATCGTCAACCTGCTGGATGAAACCATCTTTCATTACTACAATTCTATCCCCCATCGTCATCGCTTCTACCTGATCGTGTGTTACGTAAATCATTGTCGTTTGCAGTTTTGCTGAAAGTTTTTTTATCCATGCCCCCTGGGCGGCAAAGAAGAAAGCTGTAAAAAGTGAAAATGTGAACCACATTGCTTTACAATTCCCCGTTAAGGCGTGAAACCTCAATCTTTATGTCCGGGATACTTTCCCTTTCCTTTTTTATACAGGGAAAAATCGAATTGTTATGAAGAAGGGGCTCTTTAAGGATTTTAGGATCGATAATTTCGTCGTATCCGCTTCCCGGGACTACAGCATATTCAGCCAGGAGAACCCTGACACCAAGCCTGTTTAGAAAAACCGCTTCCTTCAAAAGATCTCCCAGCCTTTGCCTCGGAAGCCCCATAATCAGATAAGCTGAAATTTCTCCGCTCCCGTAACCAGCTGCGTGAAGTTTTTCAACTGCTGATTCAATATTTAAAGCAGTAGTTTTGGATTGTCCAGCCGAACCAAGAGTATCTGCCGCAAGAGCGGGGCTGATAAAGCCGCTTTTTCTCATAAATAATGCCGTGCGATTATCAATTGCAGACGGGTTAATTCCGTTGGGAGTATGAAAACGCATAGCTTCGGGGATTGATTCAAGGCATTCTTCAAGAGCGGGATTTTCAAGCAGAGCGTCGTCATAAAACGCTATATCCTTGATGCCGCGGGAATAATAAGACTTTAATTCTTTTTTTACAGCTTCAGCCTTCCGTGTAAAGAACCCTTTCCATATCCTGGATATACCGCAGTACGGACAGCTGCGGCCGCACCCGCCCGACGTCCTTGTTACAGCATAGTCAAGACTGCCGTAGTGGGAATAATCAGGAGCCGGCCATTCTTCAAATGACGCAGGTTTTTCGCCTATCAGTTCCATAAATGCTGTTATATCCGCCCCCTCGAAGAAATAGTCCGCGTCTATGTTTTCGCGGGCATGATCCGGACAAAGCGTTACATAGCTTCCGCCGGCAGCTATTTTAACTCCCGGAAAAATATTTCTCAGTATTTCTGCAGTTTCCGCCGCAGCCGGGTACCAGTAGGTCATAGAGGTGGATAAAAGTATCATATCAGGGGACTCTATTTGTTTAAGTATGTTATGAAGTTTTTTACCGAATATGCCGTAGTTAGAGTATTTTCTTGTATAGCCATTGAGCACGTCCGGCCTTTCTCTCTCCATACTGTCAATCCTGCCCTTTCCGTAAGCTTCAGCTCCAAAACTCCGGTGAAGACAGTCTACAAGCACTGTTTTGTGCCCGTAAAGTTTCAGGAGAGAGGAAATATAAAGAAGGCCCAGCGGCTTAAGCCAGTAATCGTAGCAGGTAAAATCGCAGGCGTAAGGATTAATCAGAAGAAATTGTTTCTTCGTGGTCAACGTGAACGGTAGGCTCAAAACCCAGTTTCTTCCTTACGGCATCTTCTAACAATGTAGCTGTTTCGTGGGCTTCTTTAAGACTAATGTGCCCGGGCAGGCTGATATGAAAAGACAGCTCCCTGTGACTTCCGTAGCTGTGAAGGTGAAAATGATGAGCCTCGCCGGCCTCGGTGGCCGTCTGTTTAACAATATTTTTCAGTTGCTGCTTGATCTCTTCACTGAGAGACTCTCCGAGTATGGAACTTGACGACTTTCGTATGATGTCGTAAGCGGCCTTAGAAAGAAAAAGAGCCACAATTATGCCGAGAGCCCCGTCAATCCACAAAAGATGCCGCCCTGCAAATATGCCGGCCAGAATCAGTGC
>PWMP01000108.1 GCA_003558145.1 Elusimicrobiota bacterium | reverse complement strand
TATCACCCCTGTTAACGTTTCACCGGAGATCAGGATTTCATTGAGGACAACACCCCGGCTCCCCATTCTCTCTTTCAAGTTCAAGGTAAGCGCCTATTTCGTCTACACTCTTGCTGTACCCCCGGTACCAGAAGTATAAAGAGACCATAAGAAGTAGCAGGAAAAACGCCATAATAGATTTTTTCGAGCTGGACATAATCCCCCCTGAGTGAAGACTTCAAAGAATATGGACACTATTATTATAAGTTCTATAATAATTGTTCTATATTTTTACATTTATTTATAAATTTGTCAATACGCCGGGTAAAAAAAATCAGTAACTAAAATTCCGACATAAGGAAATAGATTTTTGAAAGCGTTGATATAACTGCTTTTTCCACTTCTTTTTTTTAACAAAAGCAAAGAATTCACCTCAGGTCTTGACATTTCATATAATCATAAGATATAATATAAAATATAAACATATGAGAGCATACCATGATGAATAAGGAAGAGCTAAGAAGCGCTATTTACAAGCTGCAGGGAGAACGTCGGCGGCTGGAGCGGATACTTCTCAATACGGGCAGGCAGCTACCGGTATGGATAACCAGCCAGTACACGTACTGCAAGAAGGGCAACTGCAAATGCACCAAGGGCGAGCCTCACGGGCCATTTTATTATCTGTTTTTCAAGAAAGCGGGCAAGGTAGTACACAAATACCTTCCTGAGAAGAAGATCGATTCAATATCAGAACAGGCAAATGCTTACAAGGGATATAACCAGCGTCTTGCACTTATAAACAAGATAAACAAAGAGATAGACACTCTGTTAAGGCAGCACCAGAAAAATAACCTTCAAGAGATTCCGAAATGGATAACGGAGAAAAAGAAAAAAACTTCTGGACGTATTACAAGAAAGACAACGAGAAAGTAAAAGAGCGACTGCTGGAAGGCGATTATGACAAAGCCAGCATGACAGGGCTGGGTAATTTTGACGGATTGTTTTGTTTTTTAAATGAAGCGGGTTTTTTCCGGTTATTTGATTTCCGGCCGGATTGCAGACAGCGGGTAATGATACCGCTGGTATACTTGCTTTCCACATATAGTTTGAAGGTAATAAGCCAATTGGATTCGCTAAACAGCATAGACGACCAGTTATTCAAAGATCGCGGGGTATTAGAAATGGTGGGATTCACCGGTGTGCATTTTGAGGGTGGTTTTTCCAACCGGAATAAAGGCAAGCACCTGCCGTTCAATATCACGACCATGGGCAAACTGTTCGGGGATTTTTCCACCGGGCAGACGGACGATTTTTTCACATCATCTTTTCAACCGCTTTTCCGCAATAAATTTGTACCTGCAGGCACTTATATAATGGATGCGACCCCGTTATATGTGTCAAACTCGGCAAAGACGTATGAGAATGTAGGAACAATTGTCAGAGACGGCAAGAAGAAAAAAGGATATAAACTGATAACGCTGAAATACGCCAGGAAGAACGAGGGGAAAAGAGAACCGGAGATATTTGTAGCAGCAATACTGGTACCGCTGAACCACCACGAAAGCCGGTACATGATACCGGTTGTGGAGCAGGCGATAGGTAATATCGGCAAAGGCAGGATAAAACAGATAGTTCTGGATAGGGGATTTGTAGACGGTGAGAATTTATACAGGTTAAAGTATGATTACAATATAGACTTTATCATTTACAGCAAGAGCAATATGGATGTAACCGATGAGCTGAAAAAGAAAGCCGAAGAATACAAATCACGCAAGCAAAAGAAATTACCGCTGCCTGCGGGTTGTTTCCAGCAGGAGGATAAGGATACCCGGGTCTACGGATTTAACAACCTGAAATGGTTCTGGACTTACGGCAAGTCCGAGCATCAGGAAGAAGTGAAGAAAAAGTTGTATAAAAAGGATAAGACCCTACTGACCCATCCCATCTCCGGCGGAATAATCACCAAATATAAAGGTAAAGACGTGCAAACTCCTATAACCTTTCTGTCTTCAAAACGATTCGGCAAAACTTTTACGCCTCTGATTGCGGTCAAACTCTATAAAAAACGACACTATACTGAAAACGAGGGTTACAGGGAACTGAAACAGGGATACAAGATAGGTAAGTTCCCTTCAAGGAAATTCAACGGCATTTATCTGCATGCAATTTTTACGCTGGTGATGTTTAACTACGTAACCTGTTTCAAAACCACCGATGGCAGGAGTTTTGCGTATTCGGGGTTAAAGCGCTTATCCAGAGGGTTCACCTACTACGGAGCGATTATCTACAGCCAGCCGTATTTCGGAATCTTTGACCTGGAGGAAGTACTCGGCTGGTTCGGATTGAAAGGCAAAGGGCTACGCGCTCCGCCGTTTCTGTCACGCTAAGAATGTTATGAAGAAGAAAACATACTCCTAACCCCTCTTCCGCAAGGGACGAGGGAATGTGAATATCTGAGCAAACCTGTTTTCTGTATTGTTGTTTTCTATGGAAAATCCATCCCGTCTTATCATTCCCGCTTCTTTTCCCCATCCTCTTACAGCTCCTTTTTCAGGTTTCTTCCAAAATTATTGCCGGATGCATGTAAATTTACTGCCCCTGCATTTCACTAAGATTCTTATGTCGGAATTTCAGGCTTTATAACTGGTGTTGACAAAGTCTTGAAATAGTGGTAAATAAATACGCAAAGGAGGGAAATGGTGTATTTTGGGGAAT
>PWMP01000211.1 GCA_003558145.1 Elusimicrobiota bacterium | reverse complement strand
CTGATTGAAGCCGACAAAACCGTCAAGGGCTCAAGAGTAATAGTTTTTGGCTTCACGTTCAAGGAAAACATATCCGACACAAGAAACACGAGGGTGATCGACCTTGTGAGGGAGCTTCAGGAATACGGGCTGGAGGTAAAAGTGTGCGATCCGGTCGCGGACAATAAGCAGGTCAGAGACGGATACGGGCTTGAACTTATCCCCTATGACTCCGGGCTTAAGGCGGACTGCGCCATTATTGCGGTGAACCATGACATTTTCCGGAAAAAGCTCACTCCCGGAGCTATAAAAAAACACCTGTCAAACAACAAGGGAAAAGGCGTGGTTATAGACATCAAAGGAATTTATGAGCCCGATGATTTCAAAGATGTTATTTACTGGAGATTATAGACATGGGGGACTGCGTATGGAGCATGGAATCCATAATGAAGAAACTATTGATCTAAAGGGCTGCATAGAATTCGCAAGAAGAAGGAAATATACGATAATTGTTACAATTTTATTGTTTCTGGGAGCGGGATATTTTTTTGCCGCTTCGGCTCCCTTAACCTACACGATATCTACTTTCATAAGTGAGCCTCCAGGCGAATCTTTAATGCAGATGCGAAACAGGGTAAACAGGCGCTTATATGATGAAGACATAGTAAGAATTCTTGAACAACTCTCCGCGCGAGCAGATTTCACGCACCAGTCATCCCTGCTAATAGAGTCGCCCGACGTACCGCCGGATAGCATAGGCGAAAAGGTGGAGCTTCTAGCGGCACTGACAAACAAGCTCATCCTGTATTATGAAGATAAAATAGAACCCGAAAAAGAGAGAGTAGAAAACCTGATCCGGGAAATAGAAGAAAACGGCGAGAAAATAACGGCGCATCAAAAATATTCAATGATTGCTCATTTGAAATTAACAGCAACAAGGATAACAAACATTGAAGTAATCAAGGAACCCCACGCCAAAAAAAACCAGGCTCCCAAAATGTCTTTAAGCCTTTCGATGTCAGGAATAGCGGGGTTATATTTCGGAGTAGTGTTCGGGATCATAAAAGATTTAATTTCGAGGAAAAAAGAATCAGAAAATGCAAAATCTCAGACTTAGCCTGCCGAAAACAGCCTTCGCGCACAATTTAATTTTTCTTATTTCTTTCTTCGCCGCTCCAAAGATTTACCTTGTAAGCGATTTAGGGTTAAGGCCGGAATATATGCTTTACCCGGTAACCTTCCTGCTTTTCCTGCTTGTATTGCCAAGTCTAGGGCACCTCAATTTGAGAAGGGTAAATCACGCTGTAATCGCTTACTTCGCCTACGTATCCATACAGGGTATTATTCTATCCTTTTACACGGGAGGATTAAAATATCTTGCTGTCATAACTTTAAAACAACTCCAGTACTTTATCTTTTTTTACCTTCTGCTTTATACGTTCCGCTTTCCCGCACTGAAAGAAAAAACTCTGAAGTTCATTTCATTCTTGGTAGGTGCAACACTCGCATGGGCCTTGATACAAATAATTATCGGCCACAGGGCATACTTCAGCAGAAGAATCGGCCAACAGGAACCTTCCTACGGCATAGGGGCAATAGGGGAAACCTTTCCGCATCAGGCCGCTGTCATTTTTCTGTTTTGCTTTATTTTCTCTTATTTTTACACAAGAATGAGATTCAGAAAAATCTTTATGCCGCTGTCGGCCGCCGCAGTATTTATGACCGGCTCGAGGACGACCATAATAGCGCTCGGAGTATGTGCCATTTATCTAATTGCAACACATCCGGCATTCAAAAAACTGTTCAAAAATCCCGCTCTTGCTCTGGCGCTTATAGCCGGAATATCGATATTTGGTTTCGCTGCAAACAGAACTCTGATTAATAATGAAGCGCTCTTTTATGGCAACGTAAAAAGCAGATTAACTTTTTCGCGTCTTTCAATCGGTTTAGACAAAAGACTCAGGGTCTGGGAAAATCACTTCATAAGAGAGCCATTCTCCACGTATAGGCCCTTGAATTTCGCCACGGGCATGGGAAGGGGCTATACTAATACACAAACCGACATGTGGGTTTTGACCTCGGATAGCGGCTACCTACGAGACTTAATCGAAATCGGCATTCTGGGGACTTTTCTGCATTTTCTTATTTTCTTCCGGGCCGGACAAGACATAGGATTTAAAAAATATCTTGTCGTTCTTCTTCCCTATATGAGTCTTTCAGTAACAATTGAGGTTCTGCTCTTGGCAAGGTCTGGAATGGTTATCATGATATTAACCGCGATAATGCTAAGCATGAATAATAACCAAAACAAGGAAAGCGCAACGCCGACAGCCCTGCGCCAAGAGCGCAGGGCGTGAGAACAACAACGCGCCATATATGCACTTGACTGGCCTAAAGAAAATATGTAAGATATCCTTCCATGAAGAAATATCCAAAAACACTGATAGAAATGGAACAACAGTTTAATACTGAAGAAGCGTGTATTGAATATTTGTTTAAACTCCGCTGGCCTCAAGGGTTTCGGTGCACACACTGTGGATGTGAGAAATCGTGGATAATGCACAGAGGTTTGTGTCGTTGCGTTCGCTGTAAGTTTAAAAACCCTGTTCTCGTCGGCACGATATTTCAGGACAGTAAGAAGCCTTTGACGCTTTGGTTTCGCGCATTTGACAAATCAGAAATATATGGCCAATGCGTTGGGTTTGCAACGTATTCTCGGCT
>PWMP01000124.1 GCA_003558145.1 Elusimicrobiota bacterium | reverse complement strand
TGGGCTTCTACTATCCACGTGAACAACCGTTTCCAGCGCCCGTCTCCGGCGAGCTGACCTTCAGCGAAACCAGTGCGGGCGCTCGCCACGCCTGCGCGGTGACGACCGGGGGCGAGACCTACTGCTGGGGGCTGAACAACCACGGCCAGCTCGGTGACGGCACGACCACGCAGCAGTATGAGCCAACTCCGATCGCAGGCTCCTTCGCATTCACCCGGATCGCAGGCGGTGGCGATCACACCTGCGCCCTGACCGGAGTGGGGGCGGCCCACTGCTGGGGCAGGAACGATTTCGGTCAGCTCGGTGATGGAACGACGACGGGGGCACTTGCTCCCACGACAGTGACCGGCGGGCTCGCCTTCACCCAGATTACCGGCGGTGACGATCACACCTGCGCCCTAACCGGGGCGGGGACCGCGCAATGCTGGGGCAGGAACGACCTCGGTCAGCTGGGCGACGGAACGACCACGCATTGGGGCGTTCCGAGGTCGAGCGCCGAGCTGGACTTCCGACCATGAGCGGCAGCGGTCGCCGTGGAACGCATGTTCCTCATTGCTCTGCTGGTCGTCGGCATCGTCGCCGCCTGCGGCGCGGAGCTCAACCAGCATGCAACTCACTGTTTCGGCCCTGAAGAAAGAGATGCGCTGGCGTCACGAGTTTGAGGGACGCAACTCGCAACAGCCACGAAGGAGGACGTGATGAGAAAGATCGTAGCCGCCCTCGCTCTCGCGGCGATCGTCCTCATCGCCGCCTGCGCGCGGACGGTCGACGACCCGCCGGTGGTGGGACAGCCGCCTCCGCCCGGCACCGTGCTGCGCCAGGAGACGATCACGATCGGTGGGCATCACAGTTGCGGCCTGACCGAGCGGGGGAGCGCCTACTGCTGGGGCTGGAACGGCGAAGGCCAGCTGGGCGTGGGAGACGAGCATAGGATCGATCGGCACTACCCCGCGCCGGTCGTAGGCGGGCTCACGTTCGCCCAGATCAGCGCCGGTGCTGCACACACCTGCGGAGTGACCACCTCGGGTGATGCCTACTGCTGGGGCTGGAACGCCAGCGGCCAGCTGGGCGACGGCACCACGGCGCGCCAACTCGTCCCACAGCCGGTCGCCGGCGGGCTCTCCTTCACCCAGATCAGCGCGTCCGTCGTCGAAGCAGGGGCCACATGGGCGTTCAAAGGAGGCCGCCACACGTGCGCTCTCTCGACCGCCGGAGCGGTCTACTGCTGGGGATCGAACTACTTCGGTCAGCTTGGCGATGGCACTCAGAGCGACCACCACACTCCCATGGCCATCGCCAGCGACCTCGCCTTCGAGCAGATCAGCGCCGGTGCCCGACACACCTGCGGCGTGAGCACCTCGGGCGCCGCCTACTGCTGGGGGAACCACTACGCGGGGGAGGTGGGCGACGGCACGGCCACCTATGAGGGAGATTGGATGAACGAGTCCCTTCCGCGCCCGACCCCCACCGCGGTCGTGGGCGGCCTCACGTTCGCCCAGGTCAGCGCGGGAGGACAGCACACCTGCGGCCTCACGACAGCGGGTGCGGCCTACTGCTGGGGCAACGGGTTGTCGGGACAGCTGGGGGACGGGATCCGCCACGCGCCCGCGATATCGCCCTCCGCCGTCGTGGGCGACCGCACGTACTCGCAGATCAGCGCCGGGGGCCATCACACCTGCGCCCAGACGCCGTCGGGCGAAGCCTGGTGCTGGGGGTCCAACCGCGACGGGCAGTTGGGAGACGGCTACTATCAGACCGAATCCGCATCTCCGCGCGCGGTGGTTGGCGGGCGCACATTCACGCAGATCAGCACCGGGAACAGGCACAGCTGCGGCATGACTCCCTCGGGCGAAGCCTACTGCTGGGGATACAACCACAACGGCCAGCTGGGCCTCTTCCCCTCCAGTGACCAGGTCGTCCCGGCTCCCGCTCAGGTCAAACCGCCGCAACTCGCCCTCGCGCAGATCAGCACGGGAGGCAACCACACCTGCGCCCTGGCGTCGTGGGGCGAGGCGTTCTGCTGGGGATGGAACCTCTACGGACAGCTCGGGGACGGCACGACGAGCCGTCGGAGTACCCCCGGCGCCGTTGGCGACCTCGAGTTCGCACAGATCAGCGCCGGTATGGCACACACCTGCGGCCTGACCAGCGCGGGGGCAGCCTACTGCTGGGGGAACAACGAGCGCGGGCAGTTGGGCGACGGCAGCACGAGCGCGCGGGCGAGCCCAGTGCTCGTCCAGGGCGAACACGTCTTCACCCACATCAGCTCGGGCCACTGGCACACCTGCGCACTCACCGCTTCCGGCCAAGCCTACTGCTGGGGCGCTGACGGAGTGATCGAGTACCACACCCCTGGGCTGGTCCTGGGCGACACCTCCTTCACGCAGCTCAGCGCGGGAGATCGCTACACCTGCGCTCTGGGCGAGGAGACCGCCTACTGCTGGGGGAGCAACTCAACTGGCCAGCTCGGGAACGGCACGACGCTGACCCATATTGATCCCACACCCGTCTCTGGTGAACTCACCTTCATGCAGATCAGCGCCGGGGCGAGCCATGCTTGTGGCAGCACGAGCTCTGCGGAGGCGTACTGCTGGGGATGGAACTACTACGGTCAGCTCGGCGACGGCACGACAACCAACCGGCATGTCCCAACCCTGGCCGACAACCCGCCCTACTCGATCGCCACTGGTAGCGACCACAGCTGC
>PWMP01000151.1 GCA_003558145.1 Elusimicrobiota bacterium | reverse complement strand
GCACTTTTACGGTGCTTGATTCCACCCCCAGCAGGGTCATAAAAGTAAAACTGAAAAACCGTTAAAAAATTTTATTACTGACGGGTAATATAAATTTTAAAGTTGATAATGCTACGGTGATTTGATAATATTATTCCGCTATGAAAATGCAAAATGCAGCAGTTTTTATACCGGAAATCAAGCTGGCCCTTCAAAGTCCCGGCCAAGAAGAAATTCCTTATATCCTTGAATACGTTCCGCTGGCGGACCTTGCCGCAATATGGAGTCACTTTGACCCAGAGGAAAGGAAAGTCCTTTTCTCCCTTCTTGAAGCCGCCCGCCAGGTAGAGCTTTTTGAACTGCTTTCGATAGAGGATAAAAAACTTTTTCTCCGTAACCAGCCTTCGGAGCAAGTAAAAAAAATACTTAACGAGATGTCTCCGGATGTCAGGGTTGATATGTTTAGCCGTCTTTCCCCCCAACAGGCGCAGGAGCTTTTCTCCTTAATGGAAAGGGATGAAGTTAAAGACGTAAAAAAACTCCTGGAGTATCCGCCGGAAACCGCCGGAGGCCGAATGACTACCGAGTATACCGTTCTTCACGGTGATATGACGGCGCGCCAGGCACTGCTGAAACTCCAGGAAAGCCTTGTTTCCAAAGAAGTTAAAAACGTTTACGCTCTGTACTGTGTTGACAGTATAGGCAGGGTAGCAGGGGGTATTTCCCTGCAGAGCCTGGTAGCGTCTCCTCCCGAAGAAAAAATAGAAAAACTGATTCACCCGGTTGATAACATAAAAGTGAGACTGGCCCAGGACCAGGAAGAAGTCGCCCATATGTTTTCCCATTACAATCTTCTGTCGGCTCCTGTAGTTGATTTCGCCGGCAGGCTTGCAGGAGTAATCACGGTAGATGATATAGTTGACGTTATCCGGCAGGAAGCAGACGAAGATATTGCTATCATGTCCGGAGTCGACCCGTCGGAGTTTAAAAAACCCAGCCTCGTCGCTGCCCTGAAAACCCGGCTTCCGTGGCTTATGCTGGCATACCTGGGGGGACTTGCCGCGGCCGGTATCATAGGCAGATACGAAGCGGCTCTGGAGGAGATTGTTGCTCTTGCGGCTTTTATACCGGTAATAATGCATATGGGAGGAACCATAGGGGTACAGTCATCTACAGTGGTAGTGAGAGGTTTTGCTCTGGGAAAGATAGAAACAGGGCGTATAGGAAAAATTTTAACCAAGGAGCTGATAACAGGTTTTCTTTTAAGCGCCGCATACGCTATCCTGTTGGGTTTTTTATCTCATTTAAGGTACGGCACCCTTGAAGGAGCGGCGCGTATAGGGATTGTAACAGGGGGGGGTATAGGGCTGGTAATGCTTATAGGGGCATTAACGGGTATTTTCCTTCCTTTCGGTTTTAAAAAATTCGGAGTTGACCCGGCTGTGGCGACGGGGCCGATAATAACGACTTTGATTGATATAGCGGGGCTGGGCGTTTATTTTGTAATTGCCAGCGCGGTGCTTCTATGAAACTTAAAAGACGTTATTCAAAAAATCTTAAAAAGGTGCTTCTGTCCGCAGCAGGCCGGAAAGATGCAAAAAAACTTACAAGTGTAGACCCGGCTGATATAGCGGCCCTGCTGCAGCAGCTTGAATTAAGGCAGCAGCTCCAGATTTTTAATGCGCTGCCTTTTGAAAACAGATTGGATGTCTTTGAAAACCTTGAAGTTGAGTTCCAGGCTAAACTGCTTGAAAATATGCCGCAAAGCCAGGCAGCTGATATATTGAATGAAATGGCTCCGGACAACAGGGTTGATATATTCCGTTACCTTACGGGCGACCGCACTATACAGCTCCTGTCCATAATGAAGCCGGAAGAGGCGTCGGATGTCACAAGGCTTCTAAGGTATGGCGAAAATACAGCCGGGGGAAGGATGACTACCGAATTTGTTTCTGTAAAAAGCGGTATGACGACCCGTGATGCCCTTTTAAACCTCCAGCAGGAAGCTAATAACCGCGACCTTAGTAATATATATGCCCTTTACGCTACGGATTCCGAAGGGCGTCTTGTATCCGGGCTTTCCCTGCAAAGCCTTATTGCTGCGAACCCTTCGGATAAAATTGAAGATATTTCAAGGCCCGTTGACAGGATTAAAGTTAGAGTTAATGATGACCAGGAGCAGGTTGCCCATATTTTTTCTCATTATGACCTTCTTTCTGTGCCGGTGGTTGAAGAAGGCGATAAACTTGCCGGAATAATTACCGTTGATGACATAATAGACGTAATAAACCAGGAAACCAGCGAGGATATGGCTTTTCACGCTGGTATTGACGAAATAGATTATGAGACTGAAAATGTTGGAGGTGCGGTTAAAACGCGCGCTCCGTGGCTTATGACATCATTTGCCGGGGGCCTTGCCGCGGCGGTACTGATAGGATTTTTTGAAGGCGCTCTTGCCCGGTCGGCAGCGCTTGCAGTTTTTATACCCGTTATAATGGACATGGGAGGCAACGTGGGAGTGCAGTCCTCAACGGTAGTGGTACGCCGACTGGCTCTTGCCAAAGAGGGAAAAAACTGGAGAGAATCCGTTGCGGGTGAAATCCGGGCCGGTCTTATAATGAGCGCGGGTTTCGGAATTTTACTGTGGGCTTTTGCTTCCTGGAACTACACTCCTCAGATAGCCCGCGCAAGCGGTCTGGGTATTGCCGCCGCTCTTGCTATATCAACCTGTCTGGGCGCTTTTTTGCCGGTT
>PWMP01000041.1 GCA_003558145.1 Elusimicrobiota bacterium | reverse complement strand
TCAACAAAACGCTGATTAATTTCTCCGCTGCCTCCAAGATACCTGTCTATTGAAGAAGCTGCTTTTCTTCCGTCCCGTATGGCTTTAATTACCGAAGCCGGCCCGCTTACCGCGTCGCCGCCGGCAAATACTCCTTCCATTGAGCAGCCCATTGTGTCATCTTTAACATCAATTCCGCCCCAGCTGTTTACAAGAGAAGAAAAGCCTCCGGGAACGGTCGGCTTTTGCCCTATTGCCATTACAAGCCGGTCGGCTTCAAAAATATATTCGCTGCCTTTTACGGCAACCGGCCGGCGGCGGCCGCCGGAATCAGCTTCGCCCAGTTTCATTTTTATACATTCAATTTTAAGTTTTCCTACTGAAGACAGAACCTTTACCGGAGCGCTAAGAAAACGTATTTGCACACCCTCCTTAATCGCATCCTCAACTTCTTCCTCCAGCGCGGGCATTTCCTGGCGAGTGCGCCTGTAGAGTATCGTTACCTTATCCGCGCCTGATCTCAAGGCGCTGCGGGCAACATCTATCGCTACATTGCCTCCTCCTACAACCGCAATTTCCCCTTCAAGTCCGGACTCCTGCTTTAAAGCAATATTACTTAAAACGTTTATTCCGTGAAGCACGCGCTCGTTTTCTTCCCCTTCAATGCCCATACTCATACTTTTCCACGCGCCGGTTGCCAGGAAGACAGCGTTAAAACCTTTTTTGAAGAGTTCATCCGGCCCTTCTATTTTCTGCCCGCTTTTTATTTTAACGCCAAAACTCTCTATATCAGAAATCTCTTTATCCAGAACATTGCGGGGCAGCCTGTAAGCGGGAATGCCGGCGCGCATCATTCCGCCGGGGAATTCTCCTGCCTCAAAAACCGTTACAGAGTGGCCAAGCCTGTTAAGAAACCAGGCTGCAGTCAATCCCGCCGGCCCGGCGCCGGCAACAGCTACTTTCTTTCCGGTATCAGGCATAATCACTACTTTATCACGCCACCTGTCCGAACCCTTCTCTGCGGCAAAGCGCTTCAGAGACCTGATAGCTATCGCCTGGTTAATATCCTTGCGGCGGCACTCCTGTTCGCACGGATGGTCGCATACGTGGCCCAGGACTTCGGGAAAAGGAACGGTTTCTCTTACAACCTCCAGCGCTTCGCGGTATTGTCCCCGGGCAATTAATTTGACATAGCGCGCCGCGTCCATTCTCGCAGGGCAATTGTTGGTACAGGGTACAAGCGTTTTCTCTCTATCGGAGGAGTCCGCTTTCTTTTTATCTACAAGCGCGCCCGAGGGACAGACTTCAACACAGGCCTCACAAAATTTGCAGGCCGAATCTTGAAGCGGCTGGTCATAAGAAGTTGTCACCGTTGTATCTATTCCCCGTCCGCTAAGGCCCAGGACTCCCGTTTTTCTTATGTCGCGGCAGATTCTTACGCACCGGCCGCACAGGATACACCTGTTCATATCCCTTACAAACAGGGGGTCATCCGTTTTGACGGGTATATTTTTTGTTTTGCGGCTGTAACCTTGCAGAATATTTTTTATTCCTATCCAGCGCCCGACCCTGTAAAGCTGAGAAGACTCGTCTATATCCTCCGGATGTTCACTAAGAGTAAGCCACAGTATATTTTCTCTCATTTTTTTAAGTTCATCCGTATTTGTGCTGACCTGCATACCCTCGGCAACTTTTACTGTGCACGATGTAACTACGCCTTTACGACCCTTTATGCTGACGATGCAAAGACGGCAGGCTCCTATGGGCGGTATATCGGGATGATAACAGAGATTTGGTATATAAATCCCCGCCTGCAGCGCTGCTTCCAGAACAGTGGCGGAAGGGTGAGCTTTTACTTCTTTACCGTCTATCTTTAAGTTAATCATTCTATTGCTCTAAAGGGACACTCGTTTATGCATGCCCTGCATTTGATGCATTTGTCCTTGTCTATACGGGCAAACTCTTTCTTTTTCCATCTAATTGCGTCCGACGGACAAACAGGCAGGCACTTGCCGCATTTTTTACATAATTCCTCATTTATTTCAAATTTTAACAGCTCAGTGCAAACCAGTGACGGGCATTTACGCTCGCGTATATGGGCATTGTACTCATCAGCAAAATACCTGAGCGTGGTCAGTACCGGACTTGGCGCGGTATTTCCCAGGCCGCACAGGGCGGTATTCTTTATGGTCGGGGCCATGTCTTTCAGAAAAGCGATATGTTCTTCCCTGCCTTCCCCGGACGTAATAAGGGAAATAACCTCCTGCATCCTTTTCAGCCCCACCCGGCAAGGGACACACTTGCCGCAGGATTCTGCCACGGTAAAATCAAGAAAAAATTTAGCTATGTCAACCATGCAGCTCCCGGCGTCCATAACAATCATACCTCCGGAGCCCATAATGGCTCCGGTAGCGTTAAGCGACTCATAATCAATCGGAGTATCCAGTAATTCCGAAGGAAGGCATCCTCCGGAAGGGCCGCCTATCTGGACTCCTTTGAATTCTGATTTTCTGTCTGCCATCCCTCCGCCGGGGCCGAATATAAGTTCTCTGAGCGTAGTTCCCATGGGGACTTCCACCAAACCGGTATTTTTAACCTTGCCGGCAAGGGCAAAAACTTTTGTGCCTTTGCTTTTTTCGCTTCCCATCGATGAGAACCATTCTGCCCCTTTAAGAATTATATGCCTGACATTGGCAATGGTTTCTACATTATTTATCAGGGTGGGTTTTCCCCACAGACCTTCAACAGCGGGAAAAGGAGGCCTGGGGACAGGCATGCCGCGGCGGCCCTCAATTGAAGCGATAAGAGCGGTCTCTTCACCGCAGACAAAAGCGCCGGCTCCCTCTTTTACCTGAAGCCGGAATGAAAAGCCGGAACCGAGAATATTGTCTCCAAGAAAACCTTCTTTTTCAGCCAGGGTTATGGCCCTGCTTAGTTTTTTTATAGCCAGCGGGTACTCGGCGCGGCAGTATATAAAACCCTCACCGGCGCCGACAGCGTAACCGGCAATAGTCATCCCTTCTATTACTGAATGCGGATCGCCTTCAAGAATACTCCGGTCCATAAAGGCCCCCGGGTCACCCTCGTCAGCATTGCATACCACATACTTTTCATCTCCGGGAGCGTTACGGGTAAATTCCCATTTAAGCCCAGCAGGAAAACCGGCCCCGCCCCGCCCTTTGAGCCCTGACTCCTTAACTTGCTCTATGATTTCTTCAGCAGGAGTACCTAAAGCTTTTTTAAGTGCAGCATATCCCTGACTTGCTATGTACTCCTCTATCTTATCAGGGTCTATTTCCCCGCAGTTAGACAGGACTATTCGTGTTTGTTTTTCAAAAAACTTTTTATAATCATCTCCGGCAAGACGCTCTCTGTATACTTTGCCGCCGGCCAGGTGGCTGTCCGCAATATTCTCTACGTCTTCAGGAGCAACATACTCATAGTTTACCCTGCCGCTGTCGTCTATTATATCAACCAAAACGTCTCTGAAAAGCCCCCGGTCCCCTACACTGACAATTTCCCAGTCACCGCTGATACCGCGCTTTTTAAGTTCATCCTCAAATCTTTTCCTTACCTTTTCACAGCCGGCCGAAACTCCGCTTGTGCCGGAGCATATAAGTATTCTTTTTTTTATATCTTTTTTGATCATCTTTTAATCTTTTGACCGGTACTGTTCTATAAGCTTTCTCAGGCTGCCTATTGTACACCTTCCGTGAAAGTTATCATCTATCATTACTACCGGAGCCATACCGCAGCAGCCCAGGCAGGCAACCCTTTCCAGAAAAAATATTCCGTCTTTTGTAGATTCCCCGTCTTCAATGCCCAGTTCGTCGGAAAGAAAACCCAGCATCTCCTTGCCTCCCATAACATGACAGGCGGTACCCTGGCATACCCTGATAATGTGTTTTCCGCGGGGCTCCATATAAAACTGGGAATAAAAAGTTAATATTCCGTAAATATCTACCGGATATATCTCCAGTTCCCGGGCAATAATATTTACCGCTTCCTCAGGCACATAGCCGAATACCGACTGTATATCCTGTAAAAGAGGAATAAGCGACCCCTTTTTTGAGCGGTAGCCTTCAATTATTTCATTAACTTTAGACAGGTCTGTTTTTGAATTCATATTTCCGGATGGCGCCGCGCCACGGCTCTCAATCTATAACTCCTGTATGACCTTTAGCGTCTCTCTTGCTATCATAAGCTCTTCGTCCGTGGGAAGAGTCATCACAGTTACCTTTGAATCCGCAGATGAGATGATTCCTTCCGTACCCGTATATTTTTCATTGTTTTTTTTATCAATCTCTATTCCGAGAAAATCCATATCAGAGCAGACCATTTCCCTCAGTTCAACGGAGTTTTCCCCTATGCCCGCAGTGAATACAAGAATATCCAGTCCGTTCATTGCCGACGCATAAGATCCTATGTATTTTTTTATCCGGTAGGCAAAAATATCTATGGCCAGCCGGCTCCTGTCGTGCCCTTGCCCGGCATGCTCCATTATTTCCCTGAAATCCCTGGAAACCCCGGATATGCCGAACAGGCCCGAATGCCTGTTAAGAATAACATTCATCTCGTGGGCTGAAAAAGCTTCTTTATTCATAAGATAAAGAAGAACAGCCGGATCTATATCCCCGCAGCGGGTGCCCATTACAAGCCCGGAAAGGGGGGTAAAACCCATTGATGTGTCTATGGATTTTCCTTCTTTTACCGCGCAGGCGCTGGCGCCGTTTCCAAGGTGGCAGGATATTATTTTCAGCTTTTCTATGGGCTTGCCTATTATTTCCGCGGCGCGCGTTGACACATATTTGTGGGAAGTCCCGTGGAATCCGTATTTACGTATTCCGTACTTGGAGTACGCTTCATACGGCAAAGCGTATATATAAGTATAATTCGGAATTGTCTGGTGAAATGCGGTGTCAAACACCGCCACCTGATGATGGTCCGGAATCAGCTTTTCGCAAGCCTCTATTCCGGTAAGGTTATGCGGATTGTGCAGGGGAGCAAGGTCTATGCAGTCTTTTATGTCATTTTTTACTTCTTCGGTTATGTATGCCGGTTCGGTATGTTTTTCTCCGCCGTGAACTACGCGGTGGCCTATGCCGTAAATATCTTTTATATTGCTTATCACCCCTATTTCCTCATCCATAAGCAGGTTCATTACAAACTCTATCGCTTCCCGGTGCCTGGGTATGCTTTTTGAAGTTTTAATATCACTGTATCCTTCACCGCATATATAATGATGGTGGATTACCGCATCTTCCATTCCCACTCTTTCAATAAATCCGTTTGCCACAATAGAGGAATTATCCATATCCATTAGTTCATACTTTACCGAAGAACTCCCGCAGTTCAGAATAAGTATATTCTTTTTCATTTCTTTATATATTCCCTTTGCTCCCATTTATAAAGCCCTTCTCCGTAGGGGAAGAAAAATTCTATTTCCCTTTCCGCGCTCTCCGGGGAATCAGCCCCGTGTACTATATTATGCCTGCCGTCGCGGGCCCACCGTTCTCTTATGGTTCCGCCCTGCGCATCTGCCGGGTCGGTTTTGCCGATAATGGCCCGCGACCTCTTAATCACATTACTGCCTCCCCATACCGTAACAAGGCAGGGGTTGGAAGACATAAATTTAACCAGCGGCTCATAAAAGGATTTGCCTTTATGCTCTATATAAAATTTTCCGGCCTGCTCCGGTGTCATTTTAACAAACTTTGTTCCCAGCATTTCAAAACCTTCTTCTTCAAACTGCCTTATAACTTTTCCCACAATTTTTTTCATAAAAGCATCAGGCTTTATTATTATAAGTGTTCTTTGCAAAACGGCCTCCTAAAAGTTTAAATCCGTAAAAATATTATCTCCGGCAGGCCCTATTCCGACAACAACCGGAAAATCCTCTATCTCAACCCTGTAAACTGCCTGAGGCCCAAGATTCTCAAAAGCAATCACCCGGGCTTTTTTTACCCTGCTGCCGTAAAGAGCGCCGCAGCCGCCGAAAGCTGCAAAATACACTGCGCCGGCATTACTTATGGCACTGCGCGCTGCTTCGGAGCGCGGTCCCTTTCCGATGGTGGCAGCCAGACCCTGGCTGTAAAGTTTCGCTGCCCATTCATCCATACGCGAAGAGGTAGTAGGTCCGCAGGAGCCCATGGGAAAACCGTCAGCCGAAGGCGTAGGCCCGCAGTAATACACTGCGTTGTTTTTAAGTTCAAAGGGCCAGGCCTCCTTCCCGGACTCTGCCAGTTGATGCACTTTATCCCTTGCCGTATATATAACTCCGTTTAAAAGAACTTCCTCTCCGGCCCTGAGCCCTTTGAGCTCATCTAAAGACTTGACGGGCAATTCAATCCGTTTCAATTTTAAATCTCCCTATGCGGTTGCACCAGCAACCGACATGAACACAAAGCGGAAGTCCTGCTATATGCGCTGGCATTCTTTTTATCTTTATGCCTATCGCGGTAAATTTACCGCCCAGTCCGCCCCCTCCCGTTCCAGTGAGGTTTATATCATCAAGAATCTCCTTTTCAAAACCGGAAGGAGAAAAATTTATTTCGGTCAGGGCTTTTGCCGAAAGCTCAACTGCAGAAGAAGCAGTCCCTCCCAGCCCTATGCCTATGACATAAGGCGGGCACGGCCTCGCCGCCGCTTTTTGTACGTCTTCCAGCACGGCCTGCTTTATATCTTTATCCGAAGCGCCCGGCGGGAGGCTTCTCAGGAACGTGTAGTTCTCGCTGCCGAAGCCGCGCGGAGTTATCACCGCCTCAATACTGCTGCCCGGGCGGAAAGAAATATGAACAGCCCCGGCTATTTCCGGATCCATCGATTTACGCAGCCCGCCGTTTTCGTGAGCATCCTTCAGCGCAGAAGAAACCGCGCGGTTAAAATCAATGCCTTTTACACAGGCGTCTTTTCCGATATTGAGCCATATTTCAAAAACCCCCGTATCCTGGCATACAGGTATCCGGGAGGACGCCGCAATCTTACAGTTTTCAAGTATCTTTTTAAGAGCCTCTTTTTCCAGGCCCTCTGCCCTGCCGCCGGCTTTTTCAAGAGCTTCCTTGAGGGTTCCGGGGATAATTCTTGTTGAATTTATTATTTCTTCCGAAAGCTTTCTGACGAAAGTTTCTTCATTCATTTAATTTTCTGCATATAGCGTCAGCCATCTGGCTTGTGCCGGCAGCGGCCGGGTCCTGCCGGGACGATTTAAGGTCATAGGTAACATCCCTGCCTTCTTTTATAACAGCCGCTATGGCGTTTTCCAGCCTTTCGGCCGCATCCGCCTCCCCTATATGACGAAGCATCATAACCGCCGAAAGTATCGTGGCCGAAGGGTTAACCTTGTTCATTCCCTTGTATTTTGGAGCCGAACCGTGCGTGGGTTCAAAAACCGCGCAGTCCTCTCCCACGTTGGCGCCGGGCGCCAGGCCCAGCCCTCCCACAAGAGCAGCCCCCAGGTCTGATATTATGTCTCCGTAAAGATTGGGCAGGACAATCACGTCATACAGATGGGGTTTCTGCACCAGCTGCATAGCCATATTGTCTACTATCCTGTCTTCAAACTCAATGTCCGGATAACTTTTTGCGACCCCGCGCGCCACTTCAAGAAAAAGGCCGTCGGTATGTTTCATTATGTTTGCCTTGTGCACGGCAGTCACCTTGTCCCTGCCGTGTTTTACAGCGTAGCGGAAAGCATACTCCGCAATCCTCCTGGACCCTTCAACCGATATGGGCTTTATGCTGAAACCCGAATCGTCCCTGACTTCTATATTCTTTTCTTTAAGGAATTTTTTAAAATCGGAAGCGTCCCCGGAATCCTTTTCAAACTCTATACCTGCATACAGATCCTCGGTGTTTTCCCTGACAACCACCAGGTCCACATCTTCATAGGGCGCCTTTACCCCGGAATAATATTTGCAGGGGCGCACGCAGGCGTAAAGGTCAAGCTTTTTGCGGATGGCCACATTAACGCTCCTGAAACCCGTTCCCACCGGCGTGGTAATGGGTCCTTTAATCGCAACCTTGTTTTTTCTTATGGATTCTATTACGGCGTCCGGCAGAGGGGTGCCGAACTTTTCCATTACGTCCGCTCCGGCTTCAGCAATCTCCCAGTTTATATCCACACCGGTTGCGTCAACGCATTTACGGGCGGCCGCAGAAACTTCCGGACCGGTTCCGTCACCGGGTATCAGTGTAATATTATGTTTACTCACCTAAAAACCCTTTCTTAACATATTCCTTAAGGCCGCCGGCTTCAAGAATATCCTTCATAACCCCGCTCAGAGGAGTAGCTGTGGCTGAAGTGTCTTTGCTGAGATTTTTAACTTCGCCGCTTTCGGCGTCTATAAGCAGCTCGTCCCCGCTGTCCATCCTTGAAGTATCAACTTCCATAACCGGAAGCCCTATATTAACGGCATTGCGGAAAAAAATTCTGGCAAAGCTTTTAGCCAGAACCGCCCCGACACCGCTTTCTTTTATTATAAGAGGGGCGTGCTCACGCGAGGACCCGCATCCGAAATTCTCGCCGGCAACCACAAAGTCGCCCGGCTGCACTTTTTTTATAAACTCCGGGTCCGCATCCTCAAGCGTATGTCCGGCAAGTTTTTTAATATCAGACCTGAGGTGAAAATATTTCCCCGGGCATATAAGGTCCGTTGAAATATTATGGCCAAACTTATGAACTTTTCCCTTTAACTCTTTTTTCACTTTTAAATACTCCTGTCTCAATAAAAGAACATATCCTATGCTGTCATTTTTAAGGTGACACTATTTTACCTGCCAGCGACGAGGCAGCAGCCGCCCGGGGCGAAGCCAGGTAAATAAAACTCTCCGGGCATCCCATCCGGCCTTTAAAATTCCTGTTAGCCGTTGACAGGCAAACCTCGCCTTTTCCCAACACGCCTCCCTGTATTCCTACACAGGGACCGCAGCCGGGCGTTACCACAAACCCCCCGCTTTCGGTAAAAATCTTTATGAGCCCCGCATCCAGCGCTTTCAAAAAAACCTGTTCGGAAGCCGGGCATACGGCAAGCCGGGTGGACGGGTTTATTTTCTTCCCTTCCAGTATCCGGGCCGCCGCTTCAAGGTCCTCAATACGGCCTCCCGTACAGGTACCTATAAAGACCTGGTCAACTTTTATATCTTCTTTTTCAAGATGGCTGAGCTTTTTGATGTTATCCACCGAGTGAGGCGCTGCCGCCACAGGTTCCAGTTCGTTTAAATCTATAATTATTTCACTCTCGTACGAAGCGCCTTCGTCAGCCCTGAGCCTCTCAAAATCAAATTTCCTGCCTCTTTCCTTTTCAAGGTAATCGGCTATCTTGTCATCAACCGGCATTACGCCGTTTTTGGCTCCGGCCTCTATTACCATATTGCAGACGGTAAGACGGCTTTCTACGGAAAGGTTCTCAACTCCTTCACCGCCAAATTCAAGCGCCTTATAAGTGGCTCCGGATGCGGAAATGCGTCCGATAAGTGTAAGTATAATATCCTTTGCCGATACTCCTTCGGGGAGCTCTCCGTTAAGTGTGACCTTTATAGACTGCGGAACCTTTAGCCATAGTCTTCCCGTAGCCATGGCAAAAGCAATATCCGTTGAACCGAAGCCGGAAGCAAAAGCCCCAAGGCCTCCGGCAGTGCAGGTGTGGGAATCCGCACCTACTATGAGCTCGCCGGGCAGGGCGTATTGTTCGGCCACAAGCTGGTGACATATTCCTTTGCCGACATCGGAAAGAACAGCTCCCGTTGAAGAGGCAAAATCCCTCAGTACCCTGTGGGCGTCCGAAAGCTCGGACTTTGAAGACGGCGACGCATGGTCAAGAAAGAAATATTTCCGCTCCGGACGGTCAAGACCTTTTCCCATCTCCTTAATAACCTTCACCGTTAGAGGGCCCGTCCCGTCCTGTACAAAAGCCCTGTCAACATCAGCAAATACTATATCGCCGGCTTTTACTTTTTTTCCGGCGTGATTAGATATTATTTTTTCAGTTAGAGTCTGTTTCATTTTCCCCCGTCCGAATCCGTAATTCCAAGTTCTTCCAGCTTTTTGTAAAGCTTGTCCGCAGCTCCTTTTAAAAGCTGCAGGTCGTCTTGTGATATATCGCTTTTAACCAGTTCTTTTACTCCTTCCCTGCCTATCTTTGCTTCAAGGCCTATATATACTTCAGGCAGATCCCACAGCCCTGAAGCCAGAACGCAGGCGGGCATTGCCCTGCCGCTGTCTTCAAATACAGCATCCATCATCTCGGCAGCAGCGGCAGCCGGGGCAAAATGCGCGCTTCCGCTTTTTAGAAGCGAAACTATCTCTTTCCCTCCCCCGGCAGTCTTTTCCTTTACCCTGAGAGCCGCTTTTTCCCCCACAATTTCTTCCAGCGGCTTGCCGGCGGCACGGGCGCCTGAAAGAGGGATCATTGATTCCCCGTGAGGCCCGACAACCACACCTTCGGCTTCATCCGGCGCGCATCCGGCGACTTCCGATATAAAATAACGGTACCTGGCGCTGTCAAGCATACCGCCCATTCCCATCACTCTTGAAGAATCAAAACCGGTGTCCTTCCACGCGGCGTAAGTCATAATATCAAGAGGATTTGTGATAACTATAACCACGGCGCCCGGCGCATACTTTTTTATATTGGAGCAAACCTGCTCAATTATTGAATAATTGATGTTAAACAGGTCCTCCCGGGTCATTCCGGGCTTACGCGGCGAACCCGCAGTTATGACTACGGCAGAGGAACCTTCCATAATAGAGTAATCGCTTGACCCTTCAACGGTCCCCGGAAAACACCATACAGGTTCGGACTGCATTATGTCCATTGCCTTGCCCCGGGCAAGGCCTTCGGCAGTGTCTATAAGAGAAATCTGCCGATACTGCTTAAGGGCCAGGACAAAGGCAAGCTGTCCCCCTACGGCTCCAGCCCCGACTACGCTTACCTTCATAACTTTACAAGGTCCTCAAAACTTATATCTATGCCGGCTACGCCGAGGATCCGGTCTCCTTCGTCCCTTACGGGAGCCGAAACAGTTATGCACAGGCGCCC
>PWMP01000167.1 GCA_003558145.1 Elusimicrobiota bacterium | reverse complement strand
TAAGTCATTCAAGGAGGGCATAGTTACCTCGGTAAGTTTAATGACGCCCTCCCCCTATTACGAGGAGTCGGTGCGATTGTGCAAAGAAAATCCATCAATGACTGTTGGATTGCATATTACCCTACTTGCAACAAGAACGCGCCCAGTTCTTTCACCTGAAGTTGTTCCAAGTATTATCACCCCTACCGGGTTCTTCCACGAAAGTCTTGACGACTTAAATAACTCGAATCCCAAGATAGAGGAAATCGAGAAGGAAATTCGTGCTCAAATTGGAAAAGCCCGGGCCAGCGGGTTGTATTTCGTTTATCTTGACTGGCACAGGGCAGTCCCCGATGAAGTTATCAGGATGATTATGAGAATATGTGAAGAACAGAGGTTAATATACGGACAGGATAACCATCCCAGGCATATAGGGGAAAACATGTACGGGTTTATAAGGGTACCATTTATACCCGAGAGTTTTCCAAGTCAAATTTTACCAGATGGTTCAAGAGCCTATTATGCCGGTCCGGCGTTAACGCGGGAAGAGCAGGAGTTGGCATACGAGCGCCTGGAAAATTTAAAACCCGGCAGATGGGAAATGGTAGTACATCCAGGCTGGGCAGAACCTAACCGGCGTAGCGTTACCGAATTGTTGTGTTCTGAAAGGACAAAGGAGATAATAAGGAGGAAGAATATACAACTTGTCAATTATCATGATCTTTGGAAAAAAGAGTTCGGGAGTTAAAAATAAGTTTAATATTTAATTAATTAAACATGAGTGATAAAAACGATAAATCTTTACAGGAACGATTACTGTCACTGGATGCCCTTAGGGGACTTGACATGTTCTTCCTGGTGGGTTTCGCGGGTATATTCAGCGCACTTCCCGAGTTGTTTGATACAGGGTTTTTTAACTGGCTGGCTTACCAGGTCACGCATCCCGAATGGCATGGCTTCACGGCCTGGGATGTAGTTTTTCCGATGTTTATTTTTATAGTGGGAGCAGCAATGCCGTTTTCATTTTCAAAACGGCTCAATCAGGAAGGCGGTAAAAGAAAACTCTTTAAACACGTGCTTACGCGGGCAATTGTACTTGCAGTCGTGGGTGTGATTTTATGGCGAAGACCAATCACAGATCTGCATCCATACTACGGTTTGTATAGCGTCCTTTACAGGATCGGGTTCAGTTACTTTTTCGCGGCAATAATCATGATGAATACTGGTATCAGGGGTCAAGTTTCCTGGGCTTTTGGTATACTGATCGGGTACTGGATTTTGTTGCGTTTTGTACCCGTACCCGGTTACGGGATGGGAGATTTCAGCCAGGAGGGGAACCTTGTAACATACATTGGCAATCATGTTTCAAATTTTCTTTCACCGGACTTCCGGGTTGTGTTAAGCCTGAACTTGTCCACCAGCATCTCAAATGCACTGT
Source organism: Elusimicrobiota bacterium (assembly GCA_003558145.1). GTDB lineage: Bacteria > CG03 > SLGR01 > SLGR01 > PWQF01 > PWMP01. The sequence continues at coordinate 1,349 of PWMP01000167.1, read as the reverse complement.
TAGGAGTGCTCGCGGGCCATTGGCTTATGTCAGACAGAAAAGGAAACGAAAAGGCCCTGGGCTTATTGATCGCCGGGATCGCTCTAATGATTACAGGTCTTCTCATTCACCTTGATTTCCCTATTAACAAGAAGCTTTACACTACATCGTTTACCTTTTTAGCTTGTGGAATAAGCGCTGTTTTCTTATCTGGTTTCTACTGGGTGATTGATGTCAAAGGGTATAAGAAATGGGCCTTCTTTTTTGTGGTGGTTGGCGTTAACCCGCTTACAATTTACGTTGCCAATTCATTGTTGAATTTTAACGCTGTAGCTCGCGTGTTTGTTGGCGGCTTTGATTTTGGAGATGCAAACGCTCTGGTATTTGCAATTACAGCCGCTGCAGTCAAGTGGTTATTTTTATATTATCTTTATCGGCAAAGGTTTTTCTTTAAAATTTAATTCAAGAAATAAGTTAATCATCTCCTTGTTTATATCATAAGCTCTCTTAAAAAATTATGCACAAAATTGCTTGAACTTTTTGACAGATTGAAATGATTTTTCTCTGAAGTTATTCAATGTTGTAATCCGGATATGCTTTTTTATAGATGAGCCTGGTCTCATAGATAATAAAAAAATTTCTTATGAATATGATAGAATAAAAGTGTAAAGTTTCACCACATTGTTAAACAAACCGCTAACCTAACTTTATGAACATGAAACCATCTAATCTTTCTAGATAAATGAAAACCAAAAGAAGTAAACCTTCACCTGCAGATTTTCCCAGCTTCTTTCCGTTTCCCGGGTCATGGTTTAAGGGGACTGGAATAGCGTTTGCAACTCTTTTAATCATAGCAATAACAATAACCGCGGATTGCAAAGCCAAGAATGAAGCTGGTTCCTTTAAAGTTGGCGTGGGGGTAGTGGATATTACACCACCGGTTGGTTACCCTCAGTATAGCGGTATAAGTACGGGTGTCAAGGATCCCCTCCATGCAAAAGCTTTAGTCTTTAAACAGGGTGATAATCATGGTGCTCTCCTTGTATGTGAAATTATAAGCGTTACAAGAGACCTTAGCCTTATCGTGCGTGAACAGGCGTCCAGGAAAACTGGTATTCCTTTACAGAATATAAGTATCAGCGCCACGCACACCCATACAGGCCCCCGTTTCAGCGTACAAGAATACGCCGACCGCGAAGATGCCGGCAAGTTAAGCAAGGAAGATAGAGAAAGCTATGTAGGTCAACTGGTTGGGAAAATGATCGAATCCATAGTTATAGCCAACAACCGGTTACAGGAGGCAGAAATTATTGGAGGTGTTGGATATGCCCCCGGCATATCATTCAACCGCCGCTACCTGATGACTGACG
>PWMP01000204.1 GCA_003558145.1 Elusimicrobiota bacterium | reverse complement strand
TCCGATCTTCCGATATATGCGAAGTGAGGTTCGTTGTCGATGCTGAAAAAGCGTGTTTCCCGAGTTGCAGTTTCAGGCCTCTTTGCGGCAGAAGAATAAAAAAAGAATTTAAAAAAGAAGGTGAAAAATGAGTCAATTTAAACTTATTATACTAAGTTTGTTTGCATTTCTGGTTGCAGTTTTTGCTGTATCAAATCAGGAATCGGTTTCGATTAATTTTTTCAGCAAGCCAATTGTTTCAAATATGTCTCTGGTTGTAATTGTGCTTGGGGCAATACTTACTGGTGTTGTTCTATCCGCCTTGCTGGGTTTTCTTTCCCAATCAAAACTTAAAAAGACTATTTCCACACTGGATAAGAATAACAACGACCTCAAAACCAAAGAGGAAAAGCTTCAGCTTAAGATAAGAGAACTGGAAGAAGTAATTGAGGAGTACGAGCCTTCCGAAGAATCTCCCGAACAGGAGAGCGGCAAAAGAAACTAAGGCTAAGTGTCCAAAGAGACCCCTCTTACAAAGCAGTACAAAAGTATAAAATCGCGCTACCCGGACTGTTTCCTTTTTTTTCGTTTGGGTGATTTTTACGAACTTTTCGGCGAAGACGCCATAAAAGCCTCCAAACTTATGGAGGTAACCTTAACAAAACGCCAGGGAGTGCCTATGTGCGGTGTTCCTTATCACAGTGCCTCCGGGTACATTAAAAAACTGCTGAACCATTCAAAATCAATAGCTGTCTGTGAGCAGGTTGAAGAACCCTCTAAATCCAAAGGAATAGTAAAAAGAGAAGTGGTTCGCGTTATAACTCCGGGAACGGTTATAGAAGATGAGCTTCTTTCAGATGAAGAAAATAATTTTCTTATTTCCATAGCTGAAATTTCGGGAGAGTGGGGTATCGTATTTCTTGATATTTCAACAGGGGATTTTATGGGAAGTTCATCTGAGAACAGAGCAGCTCTTGAAGCGGAAATATCAAGATTCCCGGTAAGGGAGGCTCTCATAAGCCAAGACAGCAATGAAATCAGGGAAATGCTGAAGCTAAGGTTTCCGGAAATATCAGTGACTGAAAGAGACTCATGGTATTTTACTGCCTTAAAAGCCGAAGAAGAGATTAAAGAATTTTTCAACCTGGCTACCGTAAAAGGTTGGGAGCTTGACAAGAGTCCGGCCACACAGGCAGCCTGCGGAGCTCTTGTCAGCTATATCAGAGAAACGGGAAAGGGAAGAAAGTCTGCACTTAAAAGTTTTCGTTTTTATACCTCGGAAAAGCATATGGTCCTGGACAGGAATACCCAGGAAAACCTGGAGCTTTTAAAAAATCTTCAGGATAGAAGCAAAAAAAATACACTTTTTGGCATACTGGATTTTACTTCCACTTCAATGGGAAAAAGAAAATTGGCCAGGTGGATAGCAAGGCCTCTAAAAGCAAGCGGCGAGATAAGAAAAAGGCTTAACAGCGTTCAGGAACTTACTGAAAATACAGCGATGTCCTCGCAGGTAAGCAGCGCATTAAAAAATGTTAATTATATGGAAAGGATAATATCGAGAGCCGGTTTCGGTTCTTCCAATGCCCGGGACCTTGCTGCCCTCAGGGAGTCCCTTAAAGTCATTCCGGATATCAAAAAAATGCTTGGTAAAGCCACCGCTGCGATACTTAAAGAAATATTCGCCGGGCTTGATGAAATGAAAAAGCTTTCAAAAGAACTTCAAAATGCCCTTGTAGATAATCCTCCCCTTGCGGTAAAAGAAGGCGGGATGATAAAAAAGGGATATTCCAGAGAACTGGACGCTCTTATAGAACAGTCCGGCGGAGACAAAAAATGGGTAAGCGCGCTTCAGGAAAGGGAAAGAAAAAGGCTCAATATCCCTTCATTGAAAGTTGGCTACAACAAGATTCACGGTTATTATATCGAGGTCACTAAGACTCATTCAGGTAAAGTTCCCGAAAATTATACACGTAAACAGACCCTTGTAAACGCTGAAAGGTATATAACCCGGGAACTTAAAGAAAGAGAGAATTCAATCCTTGGAGCTGAGGAAAAAAAATGCGCCCTTGAATACAGCATTTTCACTTCTTTAAGGCAAAATGTGTGCGCAGAGTCTGAAATCATACAGAAAAATGCTGACCTTATAGCGCGCCTGGACGCTCTAAACAGTTTTGCGGAGGCTTCGCTAAAGTATTTATACGTAAAGCCACGGGTGGTTGACGGTGACCTGATAAGTATAAAGGATGGAAGGCATCCCGTGGTGGAACGCAATATTCCGATTAACGAATTTGTACCGAACGATACTTTTATAGACAGCGCCAGGCAGCAGATACTTGTCATCACCGGGCCGAATATGGCCGGTAAATCTACCTACCTTAAACAGGTTGCCCTTATAACCATAATGACTCAGATGGGATGTTTTGTTCCGGCGGCCGAAGCAAGGATAGGAATAGCGGACAGGATTTTCACAAGGATAGGAGCCGGGGAAAACCTTGCTGCCGGAGAATCTACTTTTATGGTTGAAATGACCGAAGTAGCCGCTATACTCAGCAGCGCAACTGATAAAAGCCTGCTTATTATGGATGAAGTGGGAAGGGGTACGTCTACTTTTGACGGAATAAGCATTGCCTGGTCGGTTCTTGAAAAAATAGATAAAATGGGAAGTAGAACGCTTTTTGCAACCCATTACTTTGAATTGACTGAGTTGTCGGCATTTATGGATTCCGTTAAAAATTATCATTTCAGCGTCAGGGAATGGAAGGATAAACGGAAAATTGTTTTTCTGAGG